>NZ_JBXASU010000148.1:0-12187 GCF_058809705.1 Cupriavidus sp. MPR-AND1C
TGCCTACTTTCTTGGCGAGACAAGAAAGTAGGTCGCCTCCCCGCAGGGGAGGTGAAACTGCCTTTGACTTTCAGCTTTTGCCCTTGAAGTGGCAGTAAGGCCGTTGCAGTTGCAGTTGCAATTCAAAGACCACAAACACATCCTAGCCCCTCAAGCCACGAAAGCCTTGCGGGCCGCTTCAATCGTGGTAGCGAGAATCGCATCGTCATGCTGCGCCGAGACGAAGCCCGCCTCAAAGGCGGACGGCGCCAGGTAGACGCCGGCATCCAGCATGGCGTGGAAGAAGCGGTTGAAGCGCGCGGTATCGCACTGCGTGACTTCAGCAAAGCTGCCCGGCACACCCTCGCGGAAGTACAGGCCGAACATGCCGCCGATGGCATCCGCCGCGAACGGCACGCCGGCATCAACCGCAGCCGCGGCCAGGCCGTCGGCCAGCTTGCGGGTTTGCGCGGCAAGGCGGTCATGGAAGCCCGGTGCCTGGATCAGCTTGAGGGTGGTCAGCCCGGCGGCCACCGCCAGCGGGTTCCCCGACAGCGTGCCGGCCTGGTACACGGCGCCCAGCGGCGCCAGGCAGGCCATGATGTCGCGCCGCCCGCCAAAGGCTGCCGCCGGCATGCCGCCGCCGATCACCTTGCCCAGGCAGGTCAGGTCCGGCGTGATGCCGTAATGCGCCTGCGCGCCGCCCAGTGCTACGCGAAAGCCGGTCATCACCTCGTCGAAGATCAGCACGGCGCCATGCCTGGTGCACAGCGAGCGCATGGCTTGCAAGAACGCATCGCTTGCGCGCACCAGGTTCATGTTGCCGGCCACCGGCTCCACGATCACCGCGGCGATCTCATCGGCGTGCTTGATGAAAGCTTGCTCGAGCTGCTCGACGTTGTTGTACTCCAGCACCATGGTGTGCTTGGTCACGTCGGCGGGCACGCCGGCCGAGGACGGCGCGTTCTTGGTGGTGTCGGCAAAGGTCAGCAGGCCGGAACCCGCCTTGACCAGCAGGCTGTCGGCGTGGCCGTGGTAGCAGCCCTCGAACTTCACGATCAGGTCGCGCTTGGTGAAGCCGCGCGCCAGGCGCAGCGCGCTCATGGTGGCCTCGGTGCCGGAGGAAACCAGTCGCACCTGCTCGATCGACGGCACCAGCTTGCAGATTTCCTCGGCCATCTCGATCTCGGCCTCGGTCGGCGCGCCGAACGAGAAGCTGTGGGCCGAGGTCTCCTGCACCGCGCGCACCACTTCGGGGTGGGCATGACCGACGATCATCGGGCCCCAGGAGCCGATATAGTCGATATAGCGCTGGCCGTCGGCGTCCCACATGTAAGCGCCTTCGGCGCGCGTGATGAAGCGGGGCGTGCCGCCCACCGAGCGGAAGGCGCGCACGGGCGAATTGACGCCGCCCGGAATGGTTTGCTGTGCGCGGTCGAAGAGCTGCTGGTTACGAGACATGGCTTTGCGTGAAATCAAAAGCGGGAGAAACGCGTTCTAACGGGCAGCAAGTTACCTTGAAGATGCCTGCAAAAAGGATCAAATGCGAGGCATTTACGCGGTAACGTGCGCGAACACGGCGTATTTGGCCCGAATCCTGCTAACCCGGCTGGCGCCGGCGGCGCCGATTCGGTACCATCTGGCCCTGAATTTTAATGGAGAGTGACTGGACCGTTATGGAATACAAGACCTGGATGTGCCTGATCTGCGGCTGGATTTACGACGAAGCTACCGGCGCGCCCGAAGACGGCATTGCCCCCGGCACCAAATGGGAAGACGTGCCCATCAACTGGACCTGCCCGGAATGTGGCGCGCGCAAGGAAGATTTCGAGATGGTGGCGCTCTGATGTTCTGCAGGGTGCCTGGAGTTGCTGAACCGCAACGCTAGCACCGCCGCGTCGCCAGCCAACACAGGCTGGATGGCGTGATCTGGCCATGCGTCACCATGACGCGACCGTGACGACCCCGCTTGGGGCCCTCAGCCAGCCGCGTCGCGTCGCGTCGATGCGACAGATCGCCAGGGGCTGCCCGAGATTCCGGATTGACGGCCCCACGGCGACTTGTCACACTCTGTTTCAAATTTGAAAATCCACCCTTCGGGGGGTGGACTGCGGCAGGCGCGGGTACCACGCGCCGCCGCTTGCCGGGCACCGGGACTTTCCGGCCGGCGTGTTTTCGGGAATTAGAACGTTTTGTTTCGGGGGTCCGTCGGGGCGGCCAGGCTGCCTTGCGCGGAAGTTCTCAAGTGAATGCCGGCGTTTCCGTCAGGGAAGCGCGCCGGTCGCGGGAACGAGATGCGGGTCGCTCAACTACAAGAAGGTATTCGGGTCAACGCCGAGGTCAGCGGCGCGGTCGAGGCTGGCGCTGGCGCGAGCGGCGCTGCTGCGCCTGCGCGCCGCAAGGTGCTCGTCATCGACGATTCCAGCACCATCCGCCGCACCGCGGAGATCTTCCTGTCCCAGGCCGGTTGCCAGGTGCTGCTGGCCGAAGACGGCTTCGAAGCACTCGCCAAGGTCGGCGACATGCATCCGGACCTGATCTTCTGCGACATCCTGATGCCGCGCCTGGACGGTTACCAGACCTGCGCCCTCATCAAGAAAAGCCCCCGGTTCCATGCCATCCCGGTGATCATGCTGTCCTCCCGCGACGGCGTGTTCGACCGTTCGCGCGGCCGCCTGGTCGGCGCGCAAGACCATCTCGCCAAGCCTTTTACCCGTGAGTCGCTGCTGCAGGCGGTAGACGCCTGCGTGCCACGTGCCGCTGCCGTGGCCAGCCCCTTGCCGGCTTGAGCGCAATCCAAGGAATCCCAATCATCATGACTATCAGCAAAATCCTTATCGTCGACGACTCCCCCACCGAAGCCCTGTTCATGTCCGACCTGCTCGGCAAGAAGGGCTTCAAGGTCTCGGTGGCCGGCAATAGCGAACAGGCCTTCGCCCGGCTCGAGAAGGAACCCTTCGACCTGATCCTGATGGACGTGGTGATGCCCGGCCAGAACGGCTACCAGGCGACCCGCGCGATCAAGCGCGACGACCGCTTCAAGAACATCCCCGTGATCATGTGCACCAGCAAGGGCCTGGACACCGACCGCATCTGGGGCATGCGCCAGGGCGCGGCCGACTACGTCGTCAAGCCGGTCGATGGCGAAGAACTGCTGACCAAGATCGCCGCGCTGGCACACTGAGCCGCGCGCCGGTCTCCTGCCCGCTTGCATCCGAGCCAATCCTTGCCTTCTCACCGGAACCCCACCATGACCGCGCCGCGCCAGGATCTTCGTGCCCGCCAGACCCGGCTGCAGGACTACCAGGCCATGCTGGCCCGCCGGCTGCGTGAGGCGCGCAGCCTGCCGGCGGTGGACAGCTTCCTGGGCCTGCAGGTGGGACAGCGGCACTGGCTGCTGCCGTTGCCGGAGACGGGCGAGGTGCTCGAGATGCGCCAGCCCAGCCGCGTGCCGCTCACGCAGTCCTGGTACACCGGGCTGGTGAACGCGCGCGGCAGCCTGCTGGGCGTGATCGATTTTGGCCTGTTCTGCGGCGAGGGAGCCACCGCGCTGCAGCCGGGCAGCAAGATCGTGGTGCTGTCGCGCCAGGTGGAGCGCGCCTGCGGCATCCTGGCCACGCGCGTGATCGGGCTGCGCCATGCCGGAGACCTGTCGTTGCCGGTGGAAGCGGCGAATGGGCCGAATGCGCCGAACGCGCCGCCGGCGGGGCCGGAGGCGGTGCCGGACTGGGAGGGCGCGCGTTTTGCCGATCGCGACGGGCGCGACTGGCAGGTGCTCGATGTGCGCAGGTTGCTGGCGTCGCCGGCTTTCCTGCAGGTGGGCCGGCAGGCTGCCTGAGCGCTGCGCGGCGCCGTTCGCAAGGACGCGACGATGCGGCGGGCGCGACGACAAATCAAATTCAAAAAATAACGGACAGAGGGTGCTATGGGTTTCAAGATGTTCAGCCTGGGTCGCCAGGCGCCGGCGGCCGGTGCCGCCGAACTGGCGGCAGACGCCGCAGCCGCGCCCAGCACGCGAAGCACCCCGGCCGAGACGCTCTCGGGCCGGCTGTCCCGCATCCCGTTTGCCAGCCAGCAGCGCGCGCTGACCACCGGCGTGGTGGTGTCGCTGGCGGCGCTGCTGGCATCGGTGTATTTCGATAACCGCGAAGCCAACAACGGCGCGGCGCAGATCGAGATCGCCGGCGACATGCTGATGCACTCGCAGCGCCTGGCCAAGGCCGTGCCGGTGGCGCTGCTGGGCAATGCGCAGGCGTTCACGCAGCTGCGCCAGTCCAAGAGCGAGCTCGCGGACGACTTGCAGGCGCTGCAAAACGGCAGCGATGCGAAGCACGTGCGCGCGACCGGCGCGGCCGCCGCGCCGCTGCTGGAAAAAGCCATGGAGTCCTGGCAGCGCACCGAGAAGAGCGCCGGTGACGTGCTGGCCCAGCAGCCCACCCTGACCACCATCGGCCAGACGCTGCAGATCTTCAACGCCTCCAACCCCGAACTGCTGGAAAGCGCGGAGCAAGTGGCGGCAATCAAGCTGCAAAGCGGCGCCAACGCGCGCGAGGTGGCTGCCTCCGCGCAGCTGGTGATGCTGACGCAGCGACTGGGCAAGAACCTCAACGAGTTCCTGGCGGGCGAAGGCGTCAACCCGGAAACCGCGTTCCTGCTCGGCAAGGACACCAATACCTTCCGCGAAACCCTGGACGGCCTGATGAATGGCAGCGAAGCGCTGCGGCTGTCGGCGGCGGGAGATGCGGAAACCCGTGGCTACCTGCAGCAGCTGTCGCAACGCTTTGACGCGGTGCAGAAGACCACCCAGACCATCCTGCAGAACCTGCCCGGCCTGATCGCCGCCAAGCGCGCGCAGCAGCAGATCTTCAACGACAACGAGGCACTGCGCGGCGAGCTGTCCGCGTTGCAGGCTGCTTATGCGCAAGGCGCGCGCATGCGCCCGCTGACGCTGGGCGCCACCATCGTCTCGGCCTTGCTCACGCTGCTGTTCCTGGCGGGCCTGGCCGCGCTGTACCTGCGCGACTCGCGTGCCCGTACCCTCGAAGCCGAGGCCCGCGAGCGCGAGGCCGAAGCCCGCCGCCTGGATGAAAAGCGCAACAACGACGTGACCCAGAAGGCGATTTTGCAGTTGATGAACGAGCTGCAGGACATCGCCGACGGCGACCTGACCAAACAAGCCACCGTGACCGAGGACATCACCGGCGCCATCGCCGACTCGGTGAACTACACGGTGGAAGAATTGCGCGAACTGGTCGGCCGGGTGCAGCAGACCGCCGGCGAGGTGACGCAGGCATCGGGGCAGGTGCAGGACACCTCGACCGAGCTGGTCGCCGCCTCGGAAGAGCAATCGCGCCAGATCCGCCAGACCGGCGAATCGGTGGTGGAAATGGCGGACCGCATCACGCAGGTCTCGCGCGGCGCGGCGGAATCCGCCAACGTGGCGCGCGCCTCGCTGGCCGCAGCCGAGCAGGGACAGCACGCGGTGCAGAACGCCATCGTCGGCATGAACGACATCCGCGAGCAGATCCAGGACACCTCCAAGCGCATCAAGCGCCTGGGCGAATCCTCGCAGGAGATCGGTGAAATCGTCGAGCTGATTTCCGACATTACCGAGCAGACCAACGTGCTGGCGCTGAACGCCGCCATCCAGGCCGCATCGGCCGGTGAAGCCGGGCGCGGCTTCTCGGTGGTGGCCGAAGAAGTGCAGCGGCTGGCAGAGCGCTCCGGCGAGGCAACCAAGCAGATCGGCGCGCTGATCCGCACCATCCAGACCGACACCCAGGACGCAGTGCACGCCATGGAGCGCAGCACCCAGGGCGTGGTGGAAGGGGCCAAGCTGTCGGACAATGCCGGCGCCGCGCTGGTGGAGATCGGCCGCGTGTCGCGCCAGCTCGCCGAGCTGATCGAGCAGATTTCCCAGACCACCTCGCATGAGGCGGGGCTGGCTACCGCGGTGGCACGCAATATCGAAGGGATCCTGCAGGTGACCGAGCAGACCTCGTCCGGCACGCGCCAGACGGCACTCTCGGTGCGCCAGCTGACCTTGCTGACCGAAGAGCTGCGTAATTCGGTGCTGCGATTCAAGATCGCCTGACGAGTCAGCATTGGTGTTCAACGCGAGCCCGCGCGGATGCGGGCCACGGACCGGCGCCACCGCATTGGACGCATTGGAAGCAGTCATGTCATTGAATTTCCCTGTCTCGCGCGAGGCCGCCGGCGCCGATCCGGCCGTGCAGGATCCGCTGGCGCCGATCCCTTCGCCGGACTTGTCCGCCGAGCTGGCCGCCCCGGCCAGCAAGCCTGCGGCGCCGGTGGCTCGTGATCTTTCCGTGCTGGCCTGGCTGGCGCCGAGCCTGCGCGCCGCGCTGGACGACGCCGCCGCGGAGCTGGGCCACTACGTCGATGAAGTGCAGCAAGCGCCCGAGGCGCTGGGCGCGCGCGACACCACCTCGCTGCGCCTGGCCGGCCAGCACCTGCACCAGGCCGCCGGCGCGGTGCACATCGTTGGCCTGCGCGGGGTCGATCCGTATTGCCAGGCGCTGCGCCGCCTGCTTGAAGGCATCGATGGCGGCGCCGTGCCCGCCGACGCCCGCACGCTGGCCGCGTTCCGCCTGGGCGTGCAAGCGCTGGCCGAGTACGTCGACGACCTGATGGTTGGCGACGACGAAGATCCGGTGCGGCTGTTCTGTTCCTATGCCGACGTGCTGGGCCGCCTTGGTGAAGACCGCGTGCACCCCGCCGACCTGTGGGTGGACGAGCTGCAGATGCTGCCCGGCATCTTGCTGCCGATGCGCATGGCCTCCACGGTCACACGCGCGCGCCAGCGCTTCGAGGCGGCGTTGCTCAAGGCGCTGCGCCTGCCGGTCCCGTGCGCCGAGCCGGGCCTGTTGCACGAGGCCTATCTGCCGCTGGAGTCCGCGCTGGAAGACGTACGCGCGAGCGAGCAGGAACTGCGCCGCGCCACCGACCATCCGGACCGCGGCGTGTGGCATGTGCTGGCCCTGGTGTTCGGCGCGCTGGCCCACGGCCTGCTGCCCTCGGACCTGCTGGCCAAGCGGCTGGCGGGGCGTGCCCACCTGCTGCTGCGCCAGTACCTGCAAGGCCAGGTGCGGGTGCCACAAGCCTTGCTCAACGACGCCGTGTACCTGCTGGTCACCACCGCCGGCGCGCAGCCGGCGGACGAACCGCAGAGCGCGCCCGTGCTGGTGCTGCGCTCCGCCATTCGCGAATGCCTGCAAGCCTTCCGCATCGATGCGGCGCATGCCGCGGTGCATGCCGACTTCCGCGTGCGCTATTACGGCTGGCTTGACCCGATCGACACCCGCAACCTGCAGCAGGCGGCCAGCGCGCTCGAGCGGGCCGCTGCCGCTGGCCCGGATCACGGTGAGTGGCATAACGCGCTCGCCGTGCTGGCCGAAGCCGCGCAGCCGCTGGCACAGCCGGCGCTGCTGCGCTGCCTGGATGCCGCGCTGCGGGTCCGACCCGGTGCCGATGATTCCTTTGGCGCCAGCGCCATCGCCTTGTTCCTGGGGCGGGCACTGGCGTTGCCATGGCGCGTGCATGGCAGCACCGGGCACGCCGCGGCGGCCGAGTTCGCGCGGCGGTGCGATGAACTGACCTTGTACCTTGGCGCGCGTGAGCGTGGCGGGCCCGCTGCGCAAGCGCCGCGCTGGCTCGCGCAGATGGTGGACCAGGCGCGCACGCAACGCCTGCGCGAGGCGGCAGTCGCGCAACTGCGTGGCCACCTCGACAGCGGTGAATCCTGGCTCGATGCCTATGACCGCGATGCCGCCCGCGCCGAAGCCGGCGCGCACCTGCGCGACGCCGAACGCGCGTTCGCGGCGCTCGCCAGCACGCTGGCCGGCTTGCGCGAGGCCGGTGCGCTGCCCGAAGCACTGCAGGCCGATGCGCTTGCGGTAGCGGCGGCGCTGGAGCGCGTGATGCCAGCGCTGGAATGGCTTGCTGGCGCTCGCGCCACGCAGGTCGCGGGCGATACCGCCAGCGCTGCCGACGCGGTGAGCGAGCGCGCTGGCCGCCTTGCCGCGATTGCCGGCGAGCTGGGAGTTGTGCACGCCTTTATCGATGCGCTGGCATTTGGCCGTGCCGCATCGGCGCATACGCATGCCGATGCCGTTGACGTTGCCACGCAAGACGAGCAGGGCGGCGCGGTTTCCCACGCGACGCTGCTAGCCAGGGCGCGCGCGGCGGCCAACGATGCGATGCGCCATCCGGCCGCCGCCGACGCGCCCGAAGTGAAGGCGCTGCGCGCCGCGCTGCAGGCGATGAACGAGCAGGCCGCCATCGACGACGCAGCCGGCCTGCGCCGCCAGGCCGGCGAAGCCACTACGCAGCTCAATGCCTGGCTCGCCGGCTCCCACGGCGCGGCCGAGCGCCTGGTGGTGGCGCTGGCCGAGGCGCTGCCCAGCGGCGCGCCCGGCACGCCCGCGCCCGCCGCAGCCATGCCCGCGGCGGCCGACACCGCCGCCATCGATGCCGAACTGCTGGATATCTTCCTGACCGAAGCGGTCGAGGTGCTGGGCGAGGTCGCCAGCGATCTCGGTGGCGGCCTCCCCGCGCTGGCGGATGCCGATACCATCAGCCGCCTGCGCCGCGCCTTTCATACGCTCAAGGGATCCAGCCGGATGGTCGGCCTGCATCGCTATGGCGAAGCAGCCTGGGCCATCGAGCAGGTGATGAACCTTTGGATTGCCGAGGCCCGCGCCCCGGCGCCGGTCCTGCTGGACTTGCTGCTGCGTGCCCACGATGAGCTGTCCGGTTGGGTGAACGCCCTGCGCGGCGATGCCCATGCCGCGCACGATGCCACGGGCCTGCTGGCCGCGGCGCAGTCTGTGCGCGCGGGTGAGCAGCCCGAGCCGGAGCACATTGCCGAAGCGGTGAGCGCGCCTGTGCACGCGGCCGGGCTTGGGCTGGTGGCGACGCAGCCAGAGGACGAGCTGGTGCTGGAAGCACAACCGGGGACGGAGCTGGAACCCGTGCCAGGCATCCAGCCCCCGCACCCGGCAGAGGCGGAAGCAGACAACACCGCGGCCGGGGATGCCAAGGTCATTCCTTTCCGCTTTGCCAGCACGCCAGCCGAGGAAAACGACCACTTCAAGCTGATCGGCCCGGTGCGCATCAGCCTGCCGCTTTACAACGTCTACCTGCAGGAAGCCGACGACCTCATCCGCCAGTTCGCCACCGATCTTTCCGAGTGGCGCCACGAGGGCCGTCCCTGCCCGAGCGAGCTGGCGCTGCGTGTCGCGCACACCTTGCAAGGCAGCGCTTCCACGGTCGGCCTGGAGCCGGTACGCGCGATTGCCGAGGCGCTTGAGCGCCTGATGCTGCAGCTCGGCGCGCACCCGGTGGCGATGCACCCGGGCGACTTCCGCTTGCTGGAGCAGGCGGTGGAGCGCGTGCGTGGCATGCTGCACCAGTTTGCCGCGGGCATCTGGCCCGCCGCCGATGACACGCTCTGCCGCAGCCTGCTGGAGCTTGGCGAGCGCGCCATGGTGCGCCCGCGCCTGGCGCTGCCGGCGGTGGAACTGCTGGCCGAGGCCGAGGACGCGCCGGTTGCGCTGCTGTTCGGCAAGCTGCCCGGCGTGGCCAATGCCGGCATGCTGCACGACGCCACCGTCACGCCACTGCATGCGGTGCAAGCACAAGCGGCGCCGGCTGTCACGGATGCGCCGGACGAGCAAGCCACCGTGGTCACCGAGGAAGCCCCCGATCCGGCGCTCGTCGAGATTTTCCTGGAAGAAGCGCACGGCAGCTTGCCTGAGCTGGGCAAGCTGCTGCGAGGCTGGGAGGCCGCCTGCGGCGATGGCGAGCATGCCAGCCATGCCGGCCTGATCCTGCGCGCGCTGCACACGCTCAAGGGCAGCGCCCGGATGGCCGGCGCCATGGCGCTGGGCCAGGCCGCTCACGAAATGGAAACCCTGCTCGATGCCGCCGTGCGCGCCGATCGCGTCGGGCCGCTCCTGTTCGTGCGCCTGTACGCCTGGTACGACCGCATCCTCGCGCATAGCGAGGCGCTGCAGGCCGGCCGCCTGCTGCCGGTGGACGATCCCGAGCTGATCAACACCATGACCGGGCAGAACAGCGCGCCTGACGAGACGCCGGTTCCGGCTGCGCCCACGCTCGCACCCACACCTGCGCTTGTGCAAGACGCGCCGCCGAGCGCCACGATACAGCCGTGGCTGCCCAGTGCGCCCATGCAGCCGGTTGCGGCACCCCTGCCGGCGCCCGCAATGGGCGCTGCGCTGGCCCCAGCCACCGATGCCGTCGAACGCCAGCGCGCGCTGGTGCGGGTGCAGGCCCGTACTCTCGATACGCTGATCACCGATGCCGGCGAAGTCGGCGCGACGCGCGCGCGGCTGGAGAGCGAGCTCGACGCGATGCGCAGCTACCTGGGCGAGCTCAACGACAACGTGGCGCGCTTGCGCGGCCAGTTGCGTGAGATCGAGATCCAGGCCGAGTCGCAGATGGCCTCGCGCACCGCCGATGCCCGGCACGCGGTCGAGTTCGATCCGCTCGAGTTCGATCGCTTCACGCGTTTCCAGGAGCTGACGCGGATGATGGCCGAGTCGGTCAACGACGTGGCCACCGTCGAGCAAAACCTGCAGCGCGGCTTCGACCGCGCCGCCGGCGACCTCGACGCGCAGGCCCGGCTCACGCGCGGCCTGCAGCGCAGCCTGATGCAGGCGCGCATGGTGCAGTTCGACGCGCTGGCCGAGCGTTTGTATCGCGTGGCGCGCCAGGCCGCCAGCGAGACCGGCAAGGAAGTACGCCTGCTGATCAAGGGCGGCACCGTGGAGGTCGACCGCTCCGTGCTAGACCGCATGGCCGGCCCGATCGAGCACCTGATCCGCAATGCCGTGGTACACGGCATCGAGTCCGCCGACCTGCGCCGCGCGGCAGGCAAGCCCGCCACCGGTGCGCTCACGCTGGAAGTGCAGCAGGAAGGCAATGAGGTGGTGCTGCACTTCGTCGACGATGGCGGCGGCCTTGACCTTGCGCGCATCCGCGCGCGCGCCATCGAGCGCGAGCTGCTGGCGCCGGACGATGACGCGGGCGAGGCCCGCCTCACCGAGATGATCTTCGCGCCAGGCTTCAGCACCGCGGATACGGTGTCGGAGCTGGCGGGGCGCGGTGTCGGCATGGACGTGGTGCGCGCCGAAACGGTGGCGCTGGGCGGGCGCATCGCGCTGGCTACGCAAGCCGGGCAGGGCACCCGCTTTACCGTGCACCTGCCGCTGACGACAGCCATTACGCAAGTGCTGCTGGTCACGCTGGGCGGGCGGCCCTTCGCCATCCCCAGCGGCATGATCGACCAGGTTCAGCAACTGCGCTCGCAAGGCTTGCTCGAAGCCTACAACCAGGGCAGCCTCGACGCACCCGGCGGCGCCGTGCCGTTCCACTACCTCGGCACGCTGCTGGAAGAAACGCCGGCGGTAGCCGCAGGCAAGAAGTACTCGCCGGTGGTGGTGGTGCGCAGTGGTGCCGAGCGCATCGCCGTGCACGTGGACGAAGTGATTGGCAACCGCGAAGTGGTGGTCAAGCACATCGGCCCGCACCTGGCACGCCTCGAAGGCATTGCCGGCGCGACCACGCTTGGCGACGGCGAGATCGTGCTGATCTACAACCCGGTGGTGCTGGCGCAGCGCTTCGTGCGCGAGCGTGGCGAGCTGGCCCGTCCGCAGCTTGCCGCTCTGCCGCATCTGCCCCAGCCGGCGCAGCAGCCGACGCTGGGCGCGGTGGCCGAGTTCTCGCAAGGCGGCGCGGCTCCGGTGCAAGGGCTGGCTACGCAGCCGACCGTCATGGTGGTCGACGACTCACTGACCGTGCGCAAGGTCACGCATCGCTTGCTGACGCGGGCAGGCTACCAGGTGGTGCTGGCGCGCGACGGCGTGGACGCGTTGCGGCAGTTGCAAGAGGTGATGCCTGACGCGATGCTCGTCGACATCGAGATGCCGCATATGGATGGCTTTGACCTGACGCGCAATGTGCGGGCGGATAGCCGGACCGCGCATATGCCGTTGGTGATGATCACTTCGCGCACGGCGGAGAAGCATCGGCGTTATGCGGCTGAGATCGGGGTGAATGTTTATCTGGGTAAGCCGTATAACGAGGATGAGCTGCTCACCACGTTGCAGCATTTGTTGGGTGAACGGGCTGTCGGGATGGCGGGGTCGGTGGCGCAGATGTTGGG
>NZ_JBXASU010000149.1:0-12142 GCF_058809705.1 Cupriavidus sp. MPR-AND1C
TTTGCATCGATATGTGTTGGCAATGCTCCAACTTCCCAGGACAGAGGGGCGGCGCTTCAGAGGAACTGGGTTCCTTCTCGATGTCGCAGCCGAGACTGCTTCGCGGAGGCGCGCCGACGCTCGGGCCGCTTGAGCGGCAAAAGCGGTGGAAAGCAGGCCAGCGCTACCCGGTGCTTTCCCAAGTAAAGGTCCGCTGATTCGGCCACGCCGACATTAGAGTGGTCGAGCCGCGCGGCCGGTGAATGACTCATCGTGGCCGACTGGCGATCGTCCCTTCCCGACCCGTTGCAGACATCCGGCCACGCGGGATCAACGTCGGGTTCTTATCGCAAAACAGCCAATTAAAGCTACCAAACCGAGTCTTGCGGAAAACGCGGAAACCAGGGGGAATGTCGTCGCGCTCGAGCCCAACGGCACAATGTCTCTACCGCAAAAGCTCGACTATCACGACATCGGTGTCGTCTCGCGCAACCATCGTAAGCTGCGCTTCATCGCTGACCACGACGCCATCGCGCGGCGCGAGCCGGACCGGTCCCACGTCAACCCGACCATGATCGGCAACCAGATACGCCGAACCTGGCGTCGACAACATGTGATGCACCATCGTGCCTTCGCGTAGCGTGGCGATGCGCACGCGCACGTCGGCATTAACGGGAAGCGCCCCCGCGCACACATCTTCTGGATCGCCACTCGCCAGCGTGACGAAGTGACCTTCGCGACAACCGCGCGAACAAATACGCGCCGCCCAACGTGGCGTGCCACCCGGCGTGCGCGGATGCAGCCAGATCTGGAATAGCCGCGCTGGCACGTTTTCCTCGTTGCGCTCGGTATGATGGATCGCGGCGCCCGCACTGATCGTCTGCACGGAATCGGCGACGAGCCGCGCGCGATTGCCCCCGTCGTCTTCATACGTGATCGCACCCGAACGCACCCACGTCACGATCTCCACGCCGCGGTGAGCATGCAGGTCGAAGCCTGAGTGCGGCGCGAACGCATCGTCGTTCCACACATAGAGCGCGCCGAGCGGCGCATGGTCGGCGCGTCCGCATTCGCCGAGGCGGAAATGCAGTCGCGTATCGAGCCGGTCGCGCCTGACTGCGCCAAGCGAAAGGTAAGGACGATGTTCGAACATGTCGTGAATCCGTTCAAGGCGCGCGTACGCGTCGGGCGTGGATGCGATCGGCGAAGACCGCATCCACGCGCCCGGCCTGCGCTTAGATCTGCTGCTGCCCGCCATCGACGAACAGCTCGATGCCGTTCACGAAGCTCGCGTCGTCCGAGGCAAGGAACAGGGCAGCGCTCGCGATCTCGCCAGGCTCGCCGAGGCGCCCCATCGGGATCTGGGCAGCCAGGTAATCGGCAAGACCCTGGCGTTGGGCTGCATCGTCACCGGCGAGGTCGAGCAGGCCGGGCGTGCGCGTCGCGCCCGGGCTGATTGTATTCACGCGGACGCGGCGATCCTTCAGATCGAGAATCCAGCTGCGTACGAAGGCGCGCACCGCGGCTTTCGAAGCCGAATACACGCTGAATGCAGCCGTGCCCGCGCTGCCTGCCGTTGAACCGGTAAGAATCACCGACGCCCCCTCGGCGAGCAGCGGCAACGCTTTTTGCACCGTGAATAGCACGCCCTTCACATTGCGATCGAAGGTGTCGTCGTAGTGTTCTTCGGTGATGCTGCCAAGCGGCAGCATCGAACCGCCGCCGGCATTCGCGAACAGCACGTCGAGATGCCCCTGTTCTTCCTTGATCTGCGCATACAGCGCGTCGAGCTCACCCAGCTTTGTGGAATCGACACGTACCCCCGTCGCGTTGCCGCCTGCTTCGCGGATGCCCCTCACTGCGGCATCTAGTTCGGCCTGACGGCGGCCGGTGAGGTAGACGTGCGCGCCTTCTGCCGCGAAACGCTGTGCAGTGGCGAGGCCGATGCCGCTAGTTGCGCCGGTAACGAGTGCAATCTTGTTGTCGAGCTTGCGTGCCATGGTGCTTCTCCTTTCGTTCGGTAAGTGGATGACTGCGTTCGGTGTTGCGTGCTGCGATGTGAGGAGAATATCGACGCCCAAGGCTTTTCGAAATAGAATTGATTGCAATACAACGTTGCAAAAATGAAAAGATGAGGGGAAATGGCGAAGCTGCCTGATTTCGAAGGACTTGCTATGTTCGCGAAGGTCGCCGAGGAAGGCTCATTCGCGGCTGCGGCGCGCGCGATGGGCGTGTCGGTGGCGACGGTGTCGCGCGGCGTCGCCCGTCTCGAAGACCGGCTGGGCGCGCGGCTCTTCAACCGCACGTCGCGCCAACTCTCGCTCACCGAGTTCGGCCGGACGATCTGCGAGAAAGCCGGAGAGATCTACCGTCAGGCTGAAGAAGCAGAAAGCGCCGCGCGCGAGATGTCGGTGCAGCCGCGCGGACTGGTGCGCTTGGCTGTACCGATGTCGTTCGGGCTGCGCTGGGTAGCGCCGCTGCTGCCCGCATTCTTTCGCGCGTACCCGGAGGTGTCGATCGACCTGCATCTTTCGGATGCGTCAGTCGATCTGGTTGCCGATGGGTTTGACGCCGCACTGCGCATTGCCGCGCTGCCTGATTCGTCGCTGGTGGCGCGACGCCTGTGCGCGGTCACACAATTCGTGGTGGCGTCGCCCGCGTACCTGAAGCGCGAAGGGCGGCCCGCGCATCCGCGCGAACTGGCGGGCCGGCCATGCCTTTCATACGCGTATCGCGCGCGCAGCGATTTGTGGCGCTTCACTAACGCGGCGGGCGAGGAGGAGCCGGTCGTGCCGACCGGCCCGTTGCGCGTGACGAATTCCGATGCGCTGCTGCCCACGCTGCTCGACGGCCTCGCAATTGCCGAGTTGCCCGAATTCATCGCCGGCGAATATCTGGCCGATGGCCGCCTCGAAGCGATCCTCACCGACTGGTCACTGACGAAAGGCGGTCTTTACTTCGTCACGCCATCGGCGCGCGCACGTCCTGCGAAGGTGGCGGCGCTGTCCGATTATTTTGCGGAGCATCTCTCGGAGCCGTCATGGCGATGGCCGAAGTAACGCGTTGGCGAGATTGAGCCCACAGTCTGGATGGCCGAGGATCATTGCATTTTTGCAATGATGAATTTCAAGCAATTCAATTTCGCAAATATCGCGCGATCCGTATTCTCCTTTCCACCGGCTGCACGGCATCACGTCGAAGGCCAACCAACCACACGGAAACGGAGAATTACGATGAACACGCAATCCACGCCGAATACGCCTGACACCGCAACCGTCGCCTTCCTCGATGCGCTCAACCGCGCAACCGGCCCGGCGATCGAAACGCTCATGCCCGTCCAGGCGCGAGAAGTCCTGGCGGGCGCCCAGCGCAGCGCACCGGTCGACGTGTCGGGCATCGACGTCAAGCGCCGCACGATCGAACAGGATGGCCTCGTCGTGCCGGTCGTCGTCCTCAAGCCGCGGAATGCGCCTGGCGTGCAGCCCGTGTTCATGTTCTTCCACGGCGGCGGCTGGATTCTCGGCGATTACCCGACGCACGAGCGTCTCGTGCGCGACCTCGTCGTCCAGTCGGGCGCAGCAGCGGTGTTCGTTGAATACACGCCCTCTCCCGAAGCGCGTTATCCGGTTGCGGTCAACGAGGCCTATGCCGCGACGAAATGGGTCGCCGCACATGGCGAGGAAATCGGCGTCGATGGTGCACGGCTTGCCGTCGTGGGCAACAGCGTGGGCGGCAACATGGCGGCGGTCATCAGCCAGATGGCGAAGGACCGGCAGGGTCCGGCCATCCGCTTCCAGGGACTCATGTGGCCGGTGACGGACCACGCGTTCGACAACGCCTCGTACGATGCCTTCGCCAATGGATACTTCCTGAGCCGCGACATGATGAAGTGGTTCTGGGACGCGTACACGACCGATGAACGCGAGCGAAACGAACGCTACGCGTCGCCGCTGCGCGCATCTATCGACGAGCTGAAGGGCTTGCCGCCCACGCTCATTCAGACCGCGCAGTTCGACGTGCTGCGCGACGAAGGCGAAGCATACGGACATCGGCTCGACCAGGCGGGCAACGACGTGACGACGACGCAGTACAAGGGGACGATCCACGACTTCGGCCTGCTCAACGCACTAGCCGCCGACGCCCCAACGCGCGCCGCCATGCAGCAGATGGCGAACGCCTTGAAGACGCGTCTGCAATAAAGCCGCATCCATTCCTTCTTTTTTCGAGCCGATCATGAACAACGCCAAACAACTGCTTTTCGCCTACCTCGAATCGATTCGCGACCCGCGTGCCGCCGCCGCGCTCTTTGCCAGCGACGGCGTGCTGGAACTGCCTTATCTGAAGTCGCTCGGTATCGACGGGCGCGCGGAGGGACCCGAATCGATCGAGGGATTCATTGCTTCGCTGCTTGTGAAAGTACCGGATTTCGCGTTCAGGAACGTGCGCTTTCTGATCGAAACGCCGGAGCAGGTGTTCGCGGAATATGAAGTTGAAGCGCTCGTGCCGTCAACGGGGAAGATCTATCGCCAGATGTACGCCGGACGGCTCGTGGCACGCGACGGCAAGATCTCGCTGCTGCGTGAAGCGCTGGATACGGTGGCGGCGGCGGATGCGTTCGCCGTGACGCGCACCGCTTGATTGTTGCATTGATGAAAGGCCGCTTTGTCGATCGAAGCGGCCTGAGTATATTTCGTGGGATTGGCCGCTCCTGGCCGATTGCCGCCGCTCCCATTAGCTGCCAACCTGTCCGGCGCTCGGCACCGTCCCCACAGTCATAGGTTGTTGCGGCACTGTTTCGCAGACCCTCGCGCGTGCAGCGCGCTTCTGATCCCCATCCCTACCCTGTACCGTCGGTGGTCCGTTTGAGCCACTGGCGCTGGACGAGGAAACCGAGCTACCGATGGACGACGCGAGCGCCGGCCTAGCGGCGCTGCTGGCCGATCCGGCTATTCAGGGGGAGGAGAGGATGCTGCTGACTGAGGTTGGCGCCACGCTTTATCGGCTGGGCATAGATATGCGGGTGCGGGCGTCGCCGGATATGTGATGAGTACGCGTTACGATTTCGTTACTGGTTTGCTCGGGAGCCCGGAATAGACTGGACGGTACACGCCCATCAATCACGTGGGTTTTTGGAGATCGAGATGCGGAAGATCAAGATGTTCGCCAGCTTTGCGCTGGCGGCGTGTACTCTCACTTCGGCGGCAGGCTATGCCCAAGATAGGGGCCCCGGCGGCGATGATCGCGGAAGGCCGACCATGGGTCACGATCATGGGCAGAATCACGATAACCAGCGCGGCTACAACGACCGAGGCCGAGATGGTGACCATGGCCGGGACGGCGACCACGGTCAGCAAGGTGACAGAGGCTGGGAAGGTGACAGGGGCAGAGGACCGATGGACCATGGGTACGGCCCTGACCGTCGCGCCGATCGCCCGGGGCCCGGTAGCTGGCATAAAGGTGAAAGGGTCCCCTCGGAATACCGTCAGCGTCAGTACGTGATCGATGACTGGCGCGCCTATCGGTTGTCACCTCCGCCGCGCGGATACCAGTGGGTGGGCGTTGGCGGGGACTATTTCCTGGTCGCCGTTCCGACTGGCGTGGTCTTCCAGGTGGTCATCGGGCGCTAGGTTGCGGGCAATGGAATCGGCGTCTAGCGGGACGTACCTTTCACCAGTCGAGTATTGGTGCGCTTGCTTGTCGCAGCCTCTTTCGGGCTGGCCGGCGCGCTCGCCACCTTTGTTTTGCCGGCAACCACGTTGCCGGTTGTTGATTTACGCGGGCCGGCAGAGGGCTTGACTGGTAGCTTCCTTGTCGCCGATTTATTGTCTTCCGCAGTCTTCGCAGTCTTGGCGGTCGCAGGTGGCTTGGGGGTTGCCGGGACAGCCGACCGGGTCGCCTTCTTCGCTGTCGCCTTACCTGCGGGTGGCTTGTTACGTCCGGCGGCAGGCCTTGGCGGCGCGTAAGCGTCAGCCATCTCGATGCCAAACACATCGGCCACCAGCGCGTCGTCGAGCACCTTGCTGGCAGTGGGTCGTTTGGTGGGTTTGGGCAGGCCAGCGGCGGCCTGCTTGACGAGATCGCTGGCATCGACGCGGCGCAAGGCAAAGAGCAATTCCGGCTGTTGGTCGAGCCGCGCGCCGACGCCGTACAGTACGGCAGCAACGTGCTTGCACATTGACGCCCAGTCCGGACAACTGCATTGGAACCTGATTTCCTTCGGCACCGGGAAAAGACCGGTGCCGGATTTGCAGATGCGCTCCATCACCGCTGTCGAGAGCTTGCCCTGCAAGAGTTCCACGATCGAATTGATCGATCCCGCGCAATCGGCGCCAATCGCTCGCCATTGCTTTTCAGTACACGCCGTCACGGTCACGGCGACCGTGTAGAGGCTCGAGCCCATTACCTGCGCGCGGACTTCGCCTGCCGTAATCTGAAGGTCGATCACGGAGCCGTTGCGCACATAGGTGCGGCCGCGCGGCAGGCGGTTGGCATAGTCGCTGTAGCGTTCCAGATTGTCGCACCAGGCCTTGCCCCAGAACGTCTTGGCGATGGCGCCGCGATACGACGCGATTGGCGACAGGACCGCACCAACCTTCTTCGCCTTCGCGGCGGCCCGTTCAGCCTTCTTTTTGCGCTCGGCGACCGAGACATAGGGCTTCCACCCCCCGTAACCGTAATCCATTGCTTCCTCTTGACGGTCAGTTTTCCTGCGCGGCATAAACGTCGAGCTTCACGAGATCGAGCAATTCGCGATCGCTCATCTCGGTGAGCAGGAGTTCTGCGCCGCCCTCCAGCACATCCTGCACCAGTTGCTGCTTCGCTTCGATCAACTGGTCGATACGGTCCTCGATCGTGCCACGGCAGATGAACTTATGCACCAGGACGTTCCTCTGCTGGCCGATACGAAATGCGCGATCGGTCGCCTGGTTTTCCACGGCCGGGTTCCACCAGCGGTCGTAGTGGATCACATGCGAAGCGGCGGTGAGATTCAGACCCGCGCCACCGGCCTTGAGCGAGAGCACGAAGAAGGGGATCAGTTCATCTTCCTGGAATCGCTTGACCAGTTCGCGGCGCTTGGCTACCGGGGTGCCGCCATGGAGCACCAGGCCTTCGCGGCCAAAGATCGAACCCAGAAATGCCGCCAGCGGCTCGGTGGTCTCGCGGAACTGGGTGAATACCAGCACCTTTTCCTGCTTGGCGGCAATGACTTCGGCCAGTTGGCGCAGGCGGGCGAACTTGCCGCTGTCTTCCGCCTTCCAGGCCGCGTCGCCCAGCCACTGCGACGGATGGTTGCAGATCTGCTTGAAGCGCATCAGGAAGCTCAGCACGACACCCTTGCGGCCAATGCCTTCGGCGTCTTCCAGCGCGGCGGCCAGATCCTTCACCGCACGCTGATAAAGTGCCGCCTGGCTCGGGCTCAGGTGGCACCAGGCCTTGAGTTCGGTCTTGTCCGGAAGGTCGTCGATGACCCGCTTGTCGGTCTTCAGGCGGCGCAGGATGTAGGGCCGCACGAGCGTTCGCAGCGGACCGAAGTGCTCGGCCTTCGCCAGCCGCCTGGTAAAGCTGGCAAAGACTTTGTCCGAGCCCAGCAGGCCGGGGTGTGTGAAATCGAAGATGGACCACAGATCGGACAGGCGGTTCTCCACGGGCGTTCCGGTCAGTGCGATGCGCGATTGTGCCTGGAGCTGCTTGACCTGCCGCGTTTGCCTGGAGCCCGGATTCTTGATCGCCTGGGCTTCGTCGACAATGGCAACGCGCCATTGGACGGCCCCCAATACCGGCTGGCGAAGCAACGAGCCGAAGCTGGTGATAACGAGATCGATGTCCGCAAGCCGCGCGGGGTCCAGCGCACGCAAATCGGCCGCCGGCATGACCGACGGATGGGCGATCAGCAGGCGCAGGCCGGGGGCAAAGCGCTCGGCCTCCGCCGCCCAGTTGGCAAGCAGCGATGCGGGGGCGACCAGCAAACTGGGCCGCGCCTCGGCGCTTTCGCGCTTGAGCACGAGCAGCAGCGAGAGTACCTGCATGGTCTTGCCCAGGCCCATGTCATCGGCCAGGCAAGCGCCCAGTCCGAGCCGGGTGAGCAGGTACAACCACCGCACGCCGGCTTGTTGGTAGGGCCGCAGCTTGGCCTTGAGTTCCGCGCCTGGGCTGATCTGCGCCAAGCCCTGCGGCTGACGTAATTCCTGCAGGATATCGGCCAGCCAGGGTCCTGCAACAAGCTGCGACCAGTCGTGGTCAGCGGGGTCGGCGCTATCGTCGAGCGAAACACCGGCCAGAAGGCGTAGGGCCTCATTGAGCGGCAGACCGGTTTGCGCCGCCTTTTCCATGGCCTCGAATCGCTTCATGAGGCGACCGAGTTTTTTCTTGTCCACCTCGACCCAGCGGCCACGGATGAGTTGCAAGCCGTCGGCGCCCTTGAGCAGATCCCTGACCTCGGCGGCGCTCAGACGCTCGCCGTCGAGGGAGACTTCCATGTTGAAATCGAGCAGCGCTTCCTTGCCCAGGAGCGAAGGCGGTTGGGCTCCGACGCTGGCTTTCACGACGGGGCGAGCGGGACGGCCAGCCTGCCAGACGCCTGGGGTGCGTACGACAATGCCGGCGGCTTCGAGTTTGGACAGGTCCGAGAGAAAGCGATGGGCGTCGAGCGGCGTCCAGCGCAGCGGATGGTATATCTCGCCGGTGTCCACCATGTCGCGAAGCCAGTCGCAGTGTTCCGCGGCGCGCTGCACCGGCAGCAGTAACGACAGGAGTTGCGCCTTGCTGCTGGCTCCGGAGAATTCCGCCAGGGCTTGCGACAGTGGCTGATGTTGCGCTTTGCCATGGGCCGACAGGCGCGAGGTGTAAGTCGCAAGAAAGGCGAACGGTGACTCCGGATCCTTGCGGTTCTCAGCGAGGTTGAAATGCACGCGACCGACGAGATTCCAGGCCGGGTGGCGCAATTTGAGGAAATCCTGAAGCGAGACCTTTGCGCTCGCCAGCTCCTGGTGCAAGGCGGAATCGATCTCGCCCCACAGCGTGCCCAGCACCGCTGGCGTGAGATACTCGCCGCCCGTCATCGGCGGCGCATCGGCAATCATGGCATCCAAATCCTTGAGCGCAGGCGTTGCAACCACGATCTCGGCGCCTTCGGGCGTAGCGCACAAGGCGGTGACATAGCGCGCGGCAACATCGCGCCACCAGGCCCAGGCGGGGGGCAAGATGCGGCCGATTTCCGCCGCTCCCAGATGCAGCAGGCCATGCCCCGCCCCCAGCGCAAAAGCACTCCCAAGCCG
Source organism: Cupriavidus sp. MPR-AND1C (assembly GCF_058809705.1). NCBI lineage: Bacteria > Pseudomonadati > Pseudomonadota > Betaproteobacteria > Burkholderiales > Burkholderiaceae > Cupriavidus > Cupriavidus sp. MPR-AND1C. The sequence goes on from NZ_JBXASU010000149.1 coordinate 9,255, forward strand.
CAGTCGCGTGTCATCTGCCATGATTGGCGCGCCGTCCTCCGGCATCGCAAGCAGGTGTCCGCCGGGCGTCAGATGTGGTGCGAGCATGTCGGGAGCCGTCACGAGCGACCACCCCAATCGCACGGTTGGTGCAAGCGCTGAAGCCGCATGTGTTCAAGGCAGGCGGCTGAGGAATCAAACAGCGGGCCCTCCGGCATGGTTCGGGCCGGGCGAATCTCCGTTTGCGTCTGGCATGGCCGAACTATCGGGTCGACCAACCGTCCGGGGTATGCCTGTGCGCTGCGTTGCACATGTCTGGTGAACTGTCTTTTCATCTGCTGTAGGACAACCTGATCGCTTATAGTTGCTCACGGAAGCTCGCCCCCGACTCTGCCGCCGGCTAACCAACCTTCAACCTTCGCGGCGGTCCGCCGCGAAGGTCTGAATTTTGCCAAAAGAAACACGACTTTCCATGAAAGGGTACCAAGATTTCAGTTCTTAGCGGATCTGCCAGCGGCGGGGTGTTTCGTGGCAGCAGCGAGGCGGGTTCTGCTACCGCAATGCGCAGATTTAGCTCTGCGACCGGCAGGGCACGATGCCGGATTGGCTGCGGCGGGTGGTCAATGCCGGGCGGTCGGTGGCCTTATTCTTTTCTGCTCATTGATAATGAATAGCCAGAGCGCGGTGCCGTCGCTGGCACGCGCGGTCTGGCACGACTTTGGGTGGAGGGCTGGCCATGGCGTTGCAGCTGCTGTTCGCGCTGTTCACGAAGCATCTCGTGTGCGACTTCCTGTGGCAGCCGCGCTGGATGCTGGCCGGCAAGGGCGACTTTCGCAGCCCGGGTGGCTATGCCCACGCAGGGTTGCATGGCCTGTGTACCGCTACGCTGCTTGGTGGCTTCGGTGTGGCCCACTGGCTCTGGCTAGGGATCTTCGACGCCGTCGTCCACTACATGGTTGACCGCTGGAAGGTGCGCCTGGGCCGAAGCGTCAATCTGACGCCGGACCGGCCGCAGTTCTGGTGGGCATTTGGCGTGGACCAGTACGCGCACGTGCTGACCTACCTCGCGGTGGTCTGGCTCGTCGGGAGGCTGAACTGACTCGTCGAAGCAAAGCGCTGGCCCGACAAACAGGGAGCGGATAAGAAGCGGCTCATCGGGGCGCGGTGGCGCAAAGCGTCAAAGCCCGGTACTTGCGGGGAACAATGCGGCGCAGTCCCGACAGGCACGAGCGTAGAGGCGGGTGCGTTAAAAGCATTGACCGGATCGATCTGGCAGATCCGGGCTGATCCTGGCCGACCTGCAGGCCGCTGGCGCCGTGCAGACAGACGCCCGTCACCCGGGGGAGCTTGCAGAAGGCGTCGACCTTGATCCCATCGCAGCGGGAACGATTGTCACGATCAGCGAGTAGAGCTTGTCGAGGTTGTCGAGGTTGTCTTTGAGTTCGGCCCCGGCAAGTGGATCCCGATTGGCGGCGAACGCAGTGTCAATCACGTTCCAGTCGTCCGACGTCAACAGACGCCGCGCTGCCGGCAAGATCACATCCTCTTCCAGATGCATGTGATTGAAATAAAATCTGGCGTACTTCCCCACCAGGTCGCGAAATGCCGGGAATGCGGCACTGCCCTCCAGCTCATAGCGGGCGAGCGCATGCTCCAATTCCCGCTCCAGCGTCTCGCCCTTGGCGTGCTGGGCTTCCAGTTCAGCAAGCGTCCCGTCGAGTTCGCTGGTCCGCTCCCGCAATCGTGCAAACAGGAAGCGGTCTTCTTTGGGATGGTGCACCTGCTCTGGATACTCGCGAATGTAGTAGAGCATCGCGCGAAATACCATAAGACCCGGCGCCTTCTCTCCTTCATTGATCCGACGCACGAAATGCAGCATGCCATTCATCACGGTCGACAACCGTTCGTGTTCGTCCTGGATAATGCGCACCGCATTGCATTGCTGTGGAAAGTGCATGATCAACTCCTTCGGGGCCAGGTATGCTTCATTCCCGTTCATTGATTCCATCGCGATTCCTTTCCTGACAGCCACTTCCTGGTGTTCGCTGGTCGTCCGGCGTGCCTGGTATTTCGCCGGCCTTGACTGGGGAATCGATGCCCCAGTCGCCACACGCGAGCCAGTCCTCTCCTAGCAATTCAATCGGGTGCTGTGTGCGACTCGAGCCATTTCCACATCGCATCGAGTCAACGGGACAATACTTGTCGCATCCCCAGCAGATCCGCTCGGGATGATTCGGATACAAAGGAAATTTCTTAGCCATCTCGCCGGGAACCGATTACCCATTACCTATTGCCTACGATAAACATTAGACCGTCCTGAAAGATGCGCACGTGACCAAGATCAATGGAAATCGAATGACACCTGCGGATGTGTTTCCTGTTATGTGGAGCGTCGGCGAGTTGCAGTCGGACAGTGCCGAGGCACAGCTTCTGCCCGAGCCATTCACTGCGCAGATAGTCCGTGAGCCGGCGCACGTTCGGGGATGCCAGGAAGGCCGGTGCGGCAGCGTTGGTGCTGTCGTTGGCGGCAAGCGCTAGCGCTTTACGCTGGCAACTTGCGCGCCCAGGTAGCATTGGTGACGTTGGAGGGCGGGCAAGGCGTTGCAATACCGCAATGCGGTGGGGTGGGTGCCAACCTGCTCATACGCTGACTCGTTTAGCTTGGAATGGCGTAGGGGTCTTGATCACGAACGCCCGTTTGTTCAGAACAGCCTTACTGCCCCATAGTCGCCGTTACGGGCTCAATGAGCCTCTCGCTCGGCTTCTCGATCAGCCTCGGAAACCGTGACTTGCACCATAAGCGCTGCCTTCAGCATCTGGTGAAAGCTGCTCTCAGCCGCCGATATAGGACATCTCGATCTTGTTCTCGGCGCGCGCCTGGCGCACCGCGGGGTCGCTGCGCTGTTCGG
>NZ_JBXASU010000150.1:0-11917 GCF_058809705.1 Cupriavidus sp. MPR-AND1C
CCATTTGACAGCGTAATGACAGCCCCCCCGGCGCAAACATGCCGCCATTAGCAGCCCCCCCCCCAAGACCAAGCCCAGCCAAGGCCATTTCCCCAAAAAAGGGGAAGCCGCCCCCCTCTGGCGCCCGATCAAAATCAAGCCGCCGGAACCAACCGGCGGCAACAGCGAGAGACACCAGCAACATGTCAAGCTCCCCCTCCCAGCAACACGGGTTCCGCACCGTGTTCCGCGTTGTCAGCGGCAACTTCCTCGAAATGTACGACTTCATGGTGTACGGCTTCTACGCCGCCGCCATCGCCAAGACGTTTTTCCCCAGCGGCAACGAGTTCGCCTCGCTGATGCTCTCGCTCGCGACCTTCGGCGCGGGCTTCCTGATGCGTCCGCTCGGCGCCATCATCCTGGGCGCATACATCGATCACCACGGCCGCCGCAAGGGCCTGATCATGACGCTGGTCCTGATGGCGCTCGGCACCCTCCTGATCGCCTGCGTGCCTGGCTATGCGTCGATCGGCGTGGCCGCACCGTTGCTGGTGCTGGCGGGCCGGCTGCTGCAGGGCTTCTCCGCCGGCGTTGAGCTGGGCGGTGTGTCGGTGTACCTGGCGGAAATCGCCAAGCCCGGCAAGAAAGGCTTCTACGTGGCCTGGCAATCGGCCAGCCAGCAGGTGGCGGTGATCTTTGCCGGCCTGCTCGGCGTGGTGCTGCACTCGATGCTGTCGCCCGAGGAAATGGGCGAATGGGGCTGGCGCATTCCGTTCCTGATCGGCTGCCTGATCGTGCCGTTCCTCTTCCTGATCCGCCGCTCGCTGGAAGAAACCGAAGAGTTCAAGACCCGCAAGCATCGCCCCAGCATCAGCGAGATCTATCGCTCGATGATGGAGAACTGGCGCATCATCGTGGCCGGTTGCATGATGGTTGTGATGACGACGGTGTCGTTCTACATGATCACCGCATACACCCCGACCTTCGGCAAGACCGTGCTCAAGCTCGACGACGTCGACAACCTGATCGTCACCATGTGCGTGGGGCTGTCCAACTTCATCTGGCTGCCGCTGATGGGCGCCTTGTCGGACCGCGTGGGCCGCAAGCCGCTGCTGGTGATCTTCACCATCCTCACATTGCTCACGGCCTATCCGGCGGTGTCGTGGCTGGTGGCGGAGCCGTCGTTCGGCCGCCTGCTGATGGTCGAGCTGTGGCTGTCCTTCCTGTACGGCAGCTACAACGGCGCGATGGTGGTGACCCTGACCGAAGTGATGCCACCCGCGGTGCGCACGGCGGGCTTCTCGCTGGCGTATAGCCTGGCCACGGCCCTGTTCGGCGGCTTCACGCCGGCCATCTCGACCTACCTGATCCACAGCACCGGCAACAAGGCCGCGCCTGGCCTGTGGCTGATGTTTGCCGCTGCATGCGGGCTGATCGCCACACTGGTGATCTTCCGCGGCGGACGGCAGCATGCCTATGTCGAGCCCGCAGCCAAGACTGCCTGAGGTTCACGAAGGCGGCCCTGCTGGGGTAGACTCGCCGTTCCGGCAGGGCCGGCCGCGAACCCCGCGGCTGACATCGCGCGGCAACATGGCAGCGCCAACATCACTAATCGGCGCCCGCGCTTGCCGGATGTGCGGCGCCCCGCGCCTGGCTATCGGGCTCTTTGAGAATATCAATTAGCCCCGCCCCCCGGGGATGCCGCATAATCCATGTTCGTTGCGCGGCGGCCTGGCCTTATCCGTTGGGGATGGCCTGGCTTGCGGCGCGAGCGTCTCTCTTCAACCGTATCCAGGAGCAGTCTATGAAGACCGTTGGTGACAAGATCGAAGCCTTCCACGTCGTCGGTGTCAAGCCGGGTTTCAACAACCACGAAGAGAACGGCCAGTCGGCCTTTGAAGACATCACCGAAAAGTCGTTCGAAGGCAAGTGGAAGATCATTTACTTCTACCCGAAGGACTTCACCTTCGTGTGCCCGACCGAAATCGTTGCTTTCGCCAAGCTCAACGGCGACTTCGCCGACCGCGACGCGATCGTGCTGGGCGGCTCGACCGACAACGAATTCGTGAAGCTGGCATGGCGCCGTGAGCACAAGGACCTGAACAAGCTGGACCAATGGCAATTCGCCGACGTGACCGGCTCGCTGATCGACCAGCTCGGCGTGCGTGACCAGGCTGCCGGCGTCGCCCTGCGCGCTACCTTCGTCGTCGATCCGGACAACGTCATCCAGCACGTGTCGGTGAACAACCTGAACGTCGGCCGCAACCCGGACGAAGTGCTGCGTATCCTCGACGGCCTGCAAACCGACGAGCTGTGCCCGTGCAACCGCGCTGTTGGCGGTGCCACGCTGTAAGCTGTCGACCCGCTGACATGCTGCACAAACGGCCGGCGAGAGATTGCCGGCGATTTGTGACGATCTGCGCGCCGGGCTTCGGCCCGCGCCTCAAAACCCGCCATGGCGGGTTTTTTGAGACCTTACCGATAGGAGATTTGTATGGAATTCCTCAGCACGATTAAAGGCCTTATTCCTGACTACGCCAAGGATATCCGCCTGAACCTCGACGGCACCATCGCCCGCTCCTCGCTCGAGGGCAACGATGCGGTGGCCGTGGCGCTGGCCGCGGCGTTTGCCGCCAAGAGCCGCGTGATCGTCGACGCGATCCGCAACGCGGGCGTGCTGTCGCCCGAGGAAACCAATGCCGTGCTCACCGCCTCCGCGCTGATGGGCATGAACAACGTCTGGTATCCGTTCGTGGAAATGGCCGACGACCAGGATCTGGCGACGCAACCGGCTGGCCTGCGCATGAATGCATACGCCACGCACGGCGGCGTGGACAAGCGCCGCTTCGAGATGTACGCGCTGGCCGCATCCATCGTCGGCAAATGCCATTTCTGCATCAAGTCGCACTATGCGCTGCTCAAGAACGAGCAAGGCATGAGCGCGCAGCAACTGCGCGACGTGGGCCGCATTGCCGCCGTGGTCGTGGCAGCTGCCAACGTCATCGCGGCGGAATAAAGCCGTATCGAGGGCCTGCGGGCCTGCGGCAGGCACGCGCCGGCACGGCCCTGCATGGTGCTTCCGGTACTTCCCCGAAAGCCCCGCCGCGCAAGGCCGGCGGGGCTTGCCCAGCATGCCGCGCGCGTCAGCGCAAGCCTGTTGCCAACGCGCCAAGTCGGTAATTCACTGACTGCATTTGTGCACCGAAGGGCCTACAATCCAGCAAGGTCATAGCCTTCGCCCCCTCTGCCATGAGCACCCTTCCTTCGCATACCTCCCCTCGCTTTCACTACCGCCTCGCCACCGTGCAGGACTGGGGCGACATCGCCGCCGTGACCCAGCAAGCCTATGGCCAGTATGAGCTGGAGATCATGGAGGATTGCCGCGAGTCCTTCCAGCAAGGCATGAAAGCCGTGCTGGCCGCGTCGACCTCGGAAATGGAGTGGTGGGTGGCGGAAACCGATCACGGCATCAGCGGCGCGGTGTTGTTCTGCCATCCCGGCGCCACGCTGCAGGTGCTGGACGGCAGCACCATCACGCTCGCCTTGCCGGAAGCCCGGCTGCTGGCGGTCAGCCCGCAGGCTCGCGGACTGGGGCTTGGCCGCACGCTGATGCAAGTCTGCATCCAGCGCGCGCGCGATATCGGCGCCGGCGCGCTGCTGGTGCGCACCATGCCGGAAATGAAATCCGCCAACCAGCTGTGCCAGCAGATGGGTTTTGTCAAACGCACCGAAGCCGGTGCGCGCTCGGGCCCGATGGCCCGGCTGATCGACTACCGCTACGCGCTCCCGCCCGAACACGCTGGCACAGCCGGAGCGGCCGCCAGAAGCTGAGCGCCTGCGGCGCTCAGCCCCGCATCAATCCTGCGGGGAGACGATGGTGCCGCGCCAGATCAGCACCACGGCTTGCGCAACGATACCTTCCTGACGCCCCTCGAAGCCCAGCTTCTCATTGGTCTTGGCCTTGACGTTGCAACTGGCGGCGGCCAAGCCCAGGTCCTCCGCCAGGTTCGCCACCATGGCGCCGATATGCGGCGCGAGCTTTGGCGCCTGCGCGATCACCGTCGCATCCACGTTACCGATTTCATAGCCTGCCTCACGCACGCGGCGCGCGGCCTCGCGCAGCAGGACACGGCTGTCCGCGCCGGCAAAGCGCGGATCGGTGTCGGGAAAGTGGCGGCCGATGTCGCCCAGGCCGGCCGCGCCGAACAGCGCATCGGTGATGGCGTGGAGCAGCGCGTCCGCATCGGAATGGCCTAGCAGGCCGCGGTCATGGGGAATGTCCACGCCGCCCAGGATGAGCTTACGGCCCGGCACCAGCGCGTGCACGTCATAGCCTTGGCCGACGCGGATATCGAATGGGGTCATGGGAGCAATTCTCCTTCAGGATCGGAACGGGGATGGATCGGGATGAATAAGGATGGGTTGGATTGGCCGGGAATGCGCGAGGATGCCGGTCAGGGCTTGCCGGCACCCTCGCCCAGCAGCAATTCGGCCAGCGCGAAATCCTCGGGGTACGTCACTTTGAAATTGCGCAGCGAGCCATTGACCAGGCGCGGATGCAGGCCCAGCCGCTCGATCGCGCTGGCCTCGTCGGTCACCACGGCGCCCGCGGCCAGCGCTTCCTGCAGCGCCTGGCGCAAAACACCGAGGCGGAACATCTGCGGGGTCTGCGCCTGCCACAAGCCCTCGCGCGAGACCGTGGCGCCGATGCGCACCACTGCCGCCGGCTGCCCGCCGGGAGGCGCATCGGCGCGCTTGAGCGTATCGGGCACCGGCACCGCCAGGATGCCGCCAATGGCCGCGTCGGGGCCGTCTTCGTCTTCGTGTGCGCCGTCGCCCTCCACCGCGCGCACCAGCGCGTGGATCATGGCGGGCGTCAGGCCCGGGCGGGCCGCATCATGCACCAGCACCCAGTCGCGGTCCGTGGCGCCGAGTTGCGCCAGGTGATGCAGGCCAGCCAGCACCGAGGCATGGCGCGTATCGCCACCCACGAAGGCAGTGTCAAAACGCAGGCCGGCAAACGCCGCCGCGCCGAAGCGGGACTCCAGCGGCATATCGTCGGGCGCCAGCACCAGCGCGGTGGCGCTGATGGCATCACAGGCGGCGAAAGCGGCGAGCGCGTACCAGATCATCGGCCGGCCGGCCACGGTCTGGTATTGCTTGGGCAGGCTGCCGCCCGCGCGGCTGCCGGTACCGGCACAGGGAATCAGGGCAAATCGGCGAGCAGACACGGATAGCGTGAGGGACAAGGTAAGCGCCATGCCAAGAGCACGGCGCAAGGCTTCAGGGCCCCCGCCATGGGCAGGGGAGCGGGAAGCGCGGCATTGAAAACGCGGATTCGGAGCGCATTCTATAATACGGCCTTCGCTCGCGGACATGCGGGCGTCGATCAGCGCGAGCGCCCGCCCGGCGCCGCATGCTTCGCCCACGCCCCGCCCGCTATGCCGGCGGGGTGTTGCTGTTGCATCGCCGCGCTCTTTTTGCCCCGCAACGCCTGAAAGCCGTCAACAAGCCAGCCCGTACCCGATGCCTGAAGCCAATCGCCCCGTCCCCTTCGCCAACCTCCCCTTGGTCAAGGCCGGCCAGCGCTATACCGTGTCCGGCCTGCCCGGTTCCGCCGACGCCCTGGCGCTGGCCGCCTACGCCAGCCAGCACCGCGAGCGTGTGCCGATGCTGGCAGTGGTGTGCGCCAACGCGGTCGACGCGCAGCGGCTGGCCGAGGAAATCCCCTGGTTCGCCCCTAGCCTGCGGGTGCGCCTGCTGCCCGACTGGGAAACCTTGCCCTACGACAGCTTCTCGCCGCACCAGGACCTGGTCTCGGAGCGGCTTGCCACGCTGCACGACATCCAGGGCGGCCAGTGCGACATCATGCTGGTGCCGGCGCAGACCGCGCTCTACCGGCTGGCGCCGCCCGCCTTCCTGGCGGCCTACACCTTCTTCTTCAAGCAGGGCGAGAAGCTGGATGAAGCCGCGCTCAAGGCACAGTTCACGCTGGCCGGCTATGAGCATGTCAGCGCCGTGATGCGGCCCGGCGAGTACAGCGTGCGTGGCGGCCTGATCGACCTGTTCCCGATGGGCTCGCCGCTGCCGTACCGGATCGACCTGTTCGGCAATGAGATCGAAACCATCCGCGCCTTCGATCCCGACACGCAGCGCAGCCTGTACCCCGTGAAGGAAGTGCGCTTGCTGCCGGGCCGCGAGTTCCCGCTTGACGACGCCGCGCGCACCGCGTTTCGCGGCCGCTGGCGCGAACTGTTCGAGGGCGATCCGAGCAAATCGACGATCTACAAGGACATTGGCAATGGCGTGCCGTCGGCCGGCATCGAGTACTACCTCCCGTTGTTCTTTGAAAGCTCGGCCACCGTCTTCGATTACCTGCCCGCCAACAGCCAGCTCGCCTTTGCCGGCGATGTGCCTGACGCCATCCGCCGCTTCTGGGCCGACACCACCCAGCGCTACAACTTCATGCGCCATGACCGCGAGCGGCCGCTGCTGCCGCCCGCCGCGCTGTTCCTGTCGGAAGAGCAGTTCTTCACGGGCGCAAAGCCGCTGGCACGGCTTGTGCTGCAAGGCACCGCTACCGGCGACACCGTGCCGCTGGCTGAGTCCCTGCCCGATGTCTCGGTCAACCGGCGCGCGGAAGATCCGCTAGTCAACCTGGAAGCGTTGCTGCTGAAAAAAGACCGGCGCGTGCTGATGTGCGCGGATTCCGCCGGACGGCGCGAAACGCTGCTGCAACTGTTCGGCGAAAGCGGGCTGCGCCCGCAGCCGATCGATGACTACGCTGCCTTCCTGGCGGGAGATTCGCATTTCTCCATCGTGGTGGCGCCGCTGCAAAGCGGCTTCGCCGTGCCCGGCGCGCAAGGCATCGAGCCGCTGGCCTTTGTCACCGAGGCCGAGCTGTATGCCGGCACCGCGCGCCGCACGGGCCGGCGCAAGCAGGAACAGGCCAGCGCCGTCGACTCGATGGTGCGCGACCTGGCCGAGCTCAAGATCGGCGATCCGGTCGTGCACAGCGAGCACGGCATTGGCCGCTACCAAGGCCTGGTCTCGCTGGACCTGGGCCAGGGCGAGGAGGAATTCCTGCACCTGGACTACGAGAAAGGCAGCAAGCTGTATGTGCCCGTGCATCAGCTGCATGTGATCTCGCGCTACTCCGGCGCCGATCCGGACACCGCGCCGCTGCACTCGCTGGGCTCCGGCCAGTGGGACCGCGCCAAGCGCCGCGCCGCGCAGCAGATCCGCGACACCGCCGCGGAGCTGCTCAACCTGTATGCGCGCCGCGCCTTGCGCCAGGGCCATGCCTTCGAGCTGACGCCCAAGGACTACGAGAAGTTTGCCGAGAGCTTCGGCTTCGAGGAAACGCCGGACCAGGCCGCGGCCATCGCCGCGGTGATCGCCGACATGACCTCGGGCAAGCCGATGGACCGGCTGGTGTGCGGCGACGTGGGCTTCGGCAAGACCGAAGTCGCATTGCGCGCCGCGTTCGTCGCGGTCATGGGCGGCAAGCAGGTCGCCATCCTGGCGCCCACCACGCTGCTGGCCGAGCAGCATTTCCAGAATCTGTCCGACCGCTTCGCCGAATGGCCGGTGCGCATCGTGGAGCTGTCGCGCTTCAAGACCAAGAAGGAGATCGACGGCGCCATCAAGCAGATCAACGACGGCACCGCCGACATCGTGATCGGCACCCACAAGATGCTGTCGGACGACGTCAAGTTCCAGCGCCTGGGGCTGGTCGTCATCGATGAGGAACACCGCTTTGGCGTGCGCCAGAAGGAAATGCTCAAGACCCTGCGCGCCGAGGTCGACGTGCTCACGCTGACCGCCACGCCCATTCCCCGCACGCTGGGCATGGCGCTCGAAGGCCTGCGCGACTTCTCCGTGATTGCCACCGCGCCGCAAAAGCGCCTGGCCATCAAGACCTTCGTGCGCCGCGAGGAAGACGGTGTGGTGCGCGAGGCCATCCTGCGCGAGCTCAAGCGCGGCGGGCAGGTCTACTTCCTGCACAACGAGGTCGACACCATCGAGAACAAGCGCGCCAAGCTCGCCGAGCTGGTGCCGGAAGCGCGCATCGCGGTGGCGCACGGGCAGATGCACGAGCGAGAGCTGGAGCGCGTGATGCGTGACTTCGTGGCACGCCGCGACAACATCCTGCTGTGCACCACCATCATCGAGACCGGCATCGACGTGCCGACCGCCAACACCATCCTGATCCACCGCGCCGACAAATTCGGCCTGGCGCAGCTGCACCAGCTGCGCGGCCGCGTCGGGCGCTCGCACCACCAGGCCTATGCCTACATGCTGGTGCACGATGTCGAAGGCCTGAGCAAGCTGGCGCAGCGCCGGCTCGAAGCCATCCAGCAGATGGAAGAACTGGGCTCGGGCTTCTACCTGGCCATGCACGACCTGGAAATCCGCGGCGCGGGCGAAGTGCTGGGCGACAAGCAATCGGGCGAGATCCACGAGATCGGCTTCCAGCTCTACACCGACATGCTCAACGCCGCCGTCAAGTCGCTCAAGGCCGGCAAGGAACCGGACCTGATGGCGCCGCTGGCCGTGACCACCGAAATCAACCTGGGCACCCCGGCCCTGCTGCCCAGCGACTATTGCACCGACGTGCACGAGCGCCTCTCGCTGTACAAGCGCCTGGCCAATTGCGAGGCAGCCGAGCGCGTGGACGATATCCAGGAAGAGCTGATCGACCGCTTCGGCCGCCTGCCGCCGCAGGCGCAAGCGCTGATCGAGACGCACCGCCTGCGCATCGCCGCGGTGCCGCTGGGCGTGCGCAAGATCGACGCCAGCGACGCGGCCATCAGCATGCAGTTCCTGCCCAACCCGCCGATCGATGCGATGAAGATCATCGACCTGGTGCAGAAGAACCGCCATATCAAGCTGGCAGGACAGGACAAGCTGCGCATCGAGGCCAAGATGCCGGACGTGGCAGTGCGCGCGCAGACCATCAAGCACACCCTGCGCCAACTGGCCTGAGTGGCCTGATTGGCCCGAATGGCCCGAATGGCCCGATCATTGCTCCACGGTACCCGTTCGCGGCGCGCCGCCGCGGCGCCAAAATGGTGCACCGTGCATGGACCGACGAGCCAGCACGGTGTAGCATCGTTTACTTAACACGTTACCAAAAGCCAACCGCCATGCAAGCCGATACCCTCAGCAAGCCTGCCGATGCCGCAACCCGCGGCAGCGCGCTCGACTGGACCCAGCGCCTGGTCAGCTACGACACCACCAGCCGCCACTCCAACCTCGGCCTGATCGAAGCCGTGCGCGATCATTTCCTGGCCAAGGGCCTGCGCCCCCACCTGAGCTACAACCCGCAGGGCGACAAGGCCAACCTGTTCGTCACCGTGCCCGCCGCCAGCGGCAGCACCGATGGCGGCATCGTGCTGTCGGGCCATACCGACGTGGTGCCGGTGGACGGCCAGAACTGGACCACCGACCCGTTCAAGCCGGTGATCCGCGATGGCCGCCTGTACGGGCGCGGCACCTGCGACATGAAGGGGTTCATCGGCACCAGCCTGGCGCTGCTGCCCACGCTGCTTGAGGCCAGGCTGCGCGAGCCGGTGCACTATGCGCTGTCCTTCGACGAAGAGATCGGCTGCATGGGCGCCCCCTACCTGCTGGCGGAGCTGCGCGAACGCGGCGTGACCCCGGGCGGCTGCATCGTCGGCGAGCCCACCAGCATGCGCGTGATCGTGGCGCACAAGGGCATCAACGCCTACCGCTGCTGCGTCAAGGGCCAGGCCGCACATTCGTCGCTCACGCCCAAGGGCGTCAACGCCATCGAGTACGCCGCCCGCCTGATCTGCCATATCCGCGACATCGCCGACGAGTTCAAGGCCAACGGCCCGTACGACCGCGACTTCGACGTGCCCTTCACCACAGCCCAGACCGGCACCATCCACGGCGGCATCGCGCTCAACACCATTCCGGCGCTGTGCGAGTTCGTGTTCGAATTCCGCAACCTGCCGGGCGTCGATCCGGAGGCCATCTTTGCCCGCATCCAGGGCTACGCCAATGACGTGCTGCTGCCGAAAATGCGCGCCGAGCATGCCGACGCGGGCCTGACCATCAACAAGATCGCCGCCGCGCCCTCGCTCGATGTGGCCGAGCAGGCCGCCATCACGCAACTGGTGCGCGCACTGACCGCCGACCGCGACGTCAACAAGGTGGCCTACGGCACCGAGGCCGGCCTGTTCCAGCGCGCCGGCATTCCGGCCGTGGTGTGCGGCCCCGGCGATATCGAGCAGGCCCACAAGCCCGACGAGTTCGTCGCGCTGGACCAGCTCGCCGCCTGCGAGGCCTTCCTGCACAAGGTGGTCGACAGCCTGCGCGTGAACTAGGCCGTTTTCGTCGTTTTCCTCGTTTTCCGTTGTAGCCGGCCCGCTAAAGCTGCGGGCCGGTGGTTGCGTCATGTCCAAAAATAACCCGGAGACACCATGACAGCAGTATCGGCAAGCGGTAGCAGCAACAGCGGCGCGGCAGCATCTGCGGCGCCCGCCTCGCGCCATCCCTGGCGCGCGGTGATCTCAGCCTCGATCGGCAATGCGCTGGAGTGGTTCGACCTGGTGGTCTACGGCTTTTTTGCCGTCACCATCTCCGCGCTGTTCTTTCCCAACCACGATGAAAACACCTCGCTGCTGCTGACGCTGGGCACCTTCGGCGTGTCCTTCTTCATGCGCCCGCTGGGCGCGGTCGTGATCGGCGTCTATGCCGACCGCAAAGGCCGGCGCGCCGCGCTCACGCTGTCCATCCTGCTGATGATGGTGGGCACGCTGATCATCGCGCTGCTGCCCACCTATGCCGCGATCGGCGTCATGGCGCCCATCGGCATCGTGCTGGCGCGCATGATCCAGGGCTTCTCGGCTGGCGGCGAATTCGGCAGCGCCACCGCCTTCCTGGCCGAGCACGCGCCCAACCGGCGCGGTTTCTACTCCAGCTTCCAGGTCGCCAGCCAGGGCCTGACCACCCTGCTTGCCGCGGGCTTCGGCGCGGTGCTCACCACCACGCTCACGCCCGACCAGATGCAATCCTGGGGCTGGCGCGTGCCCTTCCTCTTTGGCCTGCTGATCGGCCCGGTGGCGTACTACATCCGCCGCCACGTCGACGAAACCCCTGAATTCCTCCAGGCCGAGACCACCGACACGCCGCTGCGCGACACACTCAGCCACCAGAAGGAGCGCCTGCTGCTGGCCATGGGCGTGGTCATCGTGGCCACGGTATCGACCTACCTGGTGCTGTACATGCCCACCTACGCGGTCAAGCAGCTCGGCCTGCCGCCTTCGGCCGCCTTTGCCGCCACGCTGGCCACGGGCGTGGTGCAGATGCTGTTCGCCCCGCTGGTCGGGCACTGGTCGGATCGCTATGGCCGCATCCCGCCCATGCGCCTCGCCGCGCTGCTGTTGCTGGTATCGATCTGGCCGCTGTTCTGGCTGCTCAGCCACTATCCCGGCTTCGGCGTGATGCTGGCAGTGCAGGTGGTGCTGGGACTGATGATGACGCTGTACTTCGGCGCGCTGCCCGCGCTGGCGTCGGAGATCTTCCCGGTCAAGACGCGCACCACGGGCCTCTCGCTCTCGTACAACATCGCGGTGACGCTGTTCGGCGGGTTCGCGCCCTTCATCCTGACCTGGCTCATCAGCGCCACCGGCAGCAAGCTGGCGCCGAGCTTCTACCTGATGGTCTGCGCCGTGGTGAGCCTGGCGGCGCTGGGCCAGACGCGTGCGCGCCTGGGCATCCGCTGAGGCGCGGCAAGCATGCGGTTGCGGGGCAGGCCCCCGTTCTTCAGGCTCTGCAATGAGAACAAGGAGACATCCTCATGGCAGCACAACAAACCCATCGTTCCCGAACCTCCACGCGCGCCACGCTGAGTGCCGGCCTGTCGGCACTCTCGCTGGCCGCCGGCCTGCTCTGCCTCGCCCCCGCC
>NZ_JBXASU010000151.1:0-11442 GCF_058809705.1 Cupriavidus sp. MPR-AND1C
GGCTGGCAGGATTCGAACCCACGACCCCTTGGTTCGTAGCCAAGTACTCTATCCAACTGAGCTACAGCCGCACGCGAGGGCAGGACTATATCGCACCTGGCGAAAAATACAAGGGGGTACGCAGATAAAAGTTGGGGGTGGTCCCTGGCCGGCGGGCTAAGTCACCCGCGCAACCAGCTCAACCAGCCCCGGCAGCATCAGATATCCCCCGATCGCCACCAGTACCCCAAACGCAATCCGCCGCGTTGCCGCCGCCGAAAGCGGCGGCGGAAAACGCCGGGCCGCCATCGTGGTCAATGCCACAACCGGCACTGCAAGTGCTGCCTGTATCCAGATGTCGGCGCTGAGCTGCCCTTGCCACGCACTGAACAAGGTGCGTGTCACGGAGGTCGCGGTGAACACAAGGATCAGCGCGCAGCGGATCTCCACCAGCGACAGCGGCTGGCGATAGAACTGGAAGATCAGTGGCGGCCCGGACACGCCAAACATGCCGCTGAGCAAGCCGCCAGCGATGCCGCTGACAAAGAAGCTGCGGTTGCCGGAGCGCCGCGGCAGCGGCGCAGGGCGCAGCGCGGCGCTAACGCCGCCGTACAGCACCACCGCGCCCAGCAGCCATTGCAGGATGCCGGCGGCGGCGCTGCTCAGGTAGTCGAGGATCAGCACGCCGATCACCACGGAGGGCAGAATGCCGAGCGTGGCCGCGCCCACCGCGCGCCAGTCGATGTGATGCAGCTTGCCGGGCAGCGCCACGGCGCTGTTGGCCAGCGTCACCAGGCTCACCAGCGTGGCAACGGTCGCCACCGGCGCGAGGTCCAGCCCGCTGGTCGCGCCCATCACGATCATGCCGAGGCCAAAGCCGGTCACCGTCTGGAAGTAGCTTGCCGCGCCCATCAGCGCGAGCAGCGGCAGCAGGTGGTCCGCGGTCATGGCTGGCAGGCGGCCATGGGGGCTTGCGGCTGGGTTTGCGCGGCGGCTTGCGCCTGCACCGCGGTGACGGCGATCACGTAAAACACGTCGTCTGCGCTGCAGCCGCGCGACAGATCGTTGGCCGGTTTTTGCAGCCCTTGCAGCAAGGGCCCGATTGCCTTGGCGCCGCCCACGCGCTCGGCCAGCTTGTAGCCGATATTGCCGGCCTCCAGGCTGGGAAAGACCAGCACATTGGCGCGGCCTTCCACCTTGGAGTGCTCGATCTTCTTGCTGGCGATCTCGGCAACGATGGCGGCATCGAGCTGCACGTCGCCATCGATGGCCAGCGCCGGGCGCTGCGCCTGCACCAGGCGCGTGGCTTGCACCACCTTGTCAACCGCGGCATGCCGGGCGCTGCCGCTGGTGGAGAACGACAGCATGGCGACGCGCGGGGCATCCATCAGCAGGTTTTGCGCGCTGTCGGCTGCGGCCATGGCGATCTCGGCCAGCTCAGCGGCGCCGGGATCCACCACCAGCCCGCAATCGGAAAAAATCAGGCCGCCCTTCAATGCATGGAACGGTTCGCACAACATCATCAGGAAGAAGCTCGATACCAGCTTGAACGCCGGGTGAATGCCGATGACCTGGATGGCGGTGCGCACCACGTCGGCGGTGGTGTGCACCGCGCCGGCCACCGAGCCGTCCGCATGGCCCAGGCGCACCATCAGGTTGGCGAAGCACAGGGGCTTGAGCACTTCGCGCCTGGCCTCTTCCAGCGTCATGCCCTTTTTCTCGCGCAGGGCGAACAGCTTGCGCGCCAGGGACGGCGTGAGCGCGGAGGTGGCGGGGTCGATCACGTCCATGCCGGCCAGATCGATGTCCTCGCTGGCGGCCGCCTGGCGGATGCGCGCCGCGTCGCCCACCAGCACGATGCGCGCGATGCCCTCATGGGCCGCGCGTTGCGCGGCCTGCAGGATGCGCGGGTCTTCAGCCTCGCACAGCACGATGCGCCTGGGTTCGGCGCGGGCGCGCTCGATGATGCGGTTGATCGCTTTCATGATGGGGTCGCTCAAAATGGAAAATGGCCGGAAGCAGCGGGCGCTGCCTCCGGCCACCGGCCAAGCGCCCGCTAACTCACTGGCTCAGACGTAGTCCTTGTACTTGTCGAGCATGCGCACGGGCTTGGCCAGCGCATCGCGGCGGAACGGGTCGCCGAGCTCACGGGTGCACATGATCTCGATGATGGTGGTCTTGCCGTGATTCATCTGCAGGTCGATGGCGCGCTTGAGTGCCGGGCCGACGTCTTCGAGCTTGTCGACCACGATGCCCTCGGCGCCCATGGCGCGGGCGATCTCGGCGAAGCTCTGGTTGTCCAGCTCGCCGGCGACGAAGCGGCGGTTGTAGAAGTCGACCTGGTTCTTCTTCTCCGCGCCCCACTGGCGGTTGTGGAACACCACGGCCGTCACCGGGATGTTGTGGCGCACGGCGGTCATGGTCTCCATCAGGCTCATGCCCCAGGCGCCGTCGCCGGCGTAGGACACGGCCGGGCGGTGGGGTGCGGCCACCTTGGCGCCCATGATGGTGGGGAAGGCATAGCCGCAGTTGCCCCAGCTCATGGCGGCAAAGAAGCTGCGCGGCTTGTTGAAGCGCAGGTAGCTGTTGGCCACCGAGTTGATGTTGCCGATGTCGGTGGACACCATCACGTCATCGGGCATGGCCTTTTCCAGCTCGCGCAGGACCTGGCGCGGATGCAGGTAGTGTCCGCCGGTGGGCGTGCGCTCCTGCTTTTGCTCCTCGATCATGTCCAGGCTGTAGGGGTCGCGCTCGTGGGTCCACTCGTCGAGTTCCTTCTCCCAGGCGGCCTTCTCGGCGGCGATCTGTCCGGCGCGGTCTTCGCGGGAGGCGTCGCAGGCCAGCGTGCGGCCGGCCAGGCGCTCGGTGAGCGCCACGGCAGCGGCCTTGGCATCGCCGCAGATGCCCACCGAGATCTTCTTCACCAGGCCGAGCATCTTGTGGTCGGCATCGATCTGGATGATCTTGGCGTGCTTGGGCCAGTAGTCCATGCCGTGCTGGGGCAAGGTGCCGAAGGGACCGAGGCGCGAGCCGAGGGCGATGACGACATCGGCGCGGGCGAGCAGCTTCATGGCCGCCTTGGAGCCCTGGTAGCCGAGCGGGCCGCACCACAGCGGATGGCTGGCGGGGAAGGAGTCGTTGTGCAGGTAGCTGTTGACCACCGGGGCGCCGAGGCGCTCGGCCAGCGCCTGGCATTGCTCAATCGCATCGGCCATGACCACGCCGCCGCCGGAGATGATGACGGGGAACCTGGCCTTGGCGATCAGCTCGGCGGCTTCGTTCAGGCGCTGGTCGCCGCCGGGGCCGCGGTCCAGGCGCTGGGGCTGGGGGATCTCGGCCTTGATCTGTCCGTAGAAGTAGTCGCGGGGGATATTGAGCTGGGTCGGTCCCATCTCGGCCATGGCGCGGTCGAAGCAGCGGCCGGTGTACTCGGCCATGCGCGCGGGGTGGGTGACGTGGCCCTGGTACTTGGTGAACTCCTGGAACATGGGCAACTGCTTGGCTTCCTGGAATCCGCCCAGGCCAATGCCCATGGTGCCGGCCTCCGGGGTGACGATGACCACCGGGCTATGTGCCCAGTAAGCGGCGGCGATGGCGGTGACGCAGTTGCTGATGCCGGGGCCGTTCTGTCCGATGACGACGCCGTGGCGGCCCGAGACGCGGGCATAGCCGTCGGCCATGTGGCCAGCGCCTTGTTCGTGCACGACGGGGATCAGGCGGATGCCGGCGGGGGCGAAGATGTCCATGGCGTCCATGAAGGCCGAGCCCATGATGCCGAACATGTCGGTGACGCCGTTGGCGGCCAGGGTCTCGACAAAGGCTTCCGACGGGGTCATCTCCTGCGGGCCGGTGGTGGCGGTGCCAGCTTGGGTGCCTGCGGCGAGGGTTTCGGGAAGATGTTCGCTCATGGTGTAGTGTCTCCGGTCTTCGATCAAAACGGAACCAAATGTTCCGAAAAGTGTTCGTGGATCGAAATGTAGGATGAGACTAAGCGATGGTCAATAAGAAAATCCGATAAACGGAATGCCTTGTACCTAAAAACGCTAGTAAATACCCTTTAAAGTGACGCAAGTTCAACCTGCGCGCCCATGTGGACCCACAGTTGGTCCCCGCTGGCTCTAACCCGGCGGCGGGCCGCTTTCTACCATACGGTTACACCTTGCCCAGCGCGGCTTGCCAAAGCGCCTGGTGCACGCCGCGACGACTCGCCAATGCGCAGAGCGCCGCTAAGAAAGGAGAGGACGCAAAGACGTCCCAACCAGATGGAGACACTGGCATGCCTCATGCTTATCACCTCTTCCTCCTCGAGCAGGCACCGCCCTGGTGCCGGGCTTTCCCTGCCGGCGGTCTCCGCCACAGCACATCACACCGTTCATCTTGAGGAGGTTCATCATGCGTTGGTTCAAGCAGCTTGCAGCAAGCGTGGTACTGGCGGCCGTTGTTGCCCCGGGCGCCTACGCGCAGACCAAGGAAGTTGTCATCGCCTACCAGGATATGGTGGTGCCGTGGCGCTATGCGCAGGACATGAAGGAAGTCGAGAAGCAGACCGGCTACAAGGTCTCGTTCCGCCAGTTCGGCGGCGGCGGCGACGTGATCCGCGCCATGGCGTCGGGCCAGATTGCCATCGGCGAAGCCGGTACCTCGCCGATTGCCTCGGCGTTGTCGCAGGGGCTGGAAGTGGAGTTGTTCTGGATCCTTGACGACATCAACGCGGCCGAGGCCATGGTGGCGCGCAACGGCAGCAACATCAACAGCGTGGCGGACCTCAAAGGCAAGCGGGTGGGCGTGCCTTTTGTCTCCACCACGCACTACCACACGCTGGTGGCGCTGGAGCAGGCCAAGATCAATCCCAAGGACGTCAAGATCATGAACATGCGGCCGCCCGAAGTGGCCGCGGCCTGGGAGCGCGGCGACATCGATGCCACCTTCATCTGGGACCCGGTGCTGGCCAAGCTCAAGCAATCGGGCAAGGTGCTGGTGACCTCCGGCAAGATCGCCGCCGAGACCGGCAAGGCTACCTTCGACGGCATGATCGCCAACAAGAAGTTTGCGCGGGAGAACCCCGAGTTCATGGTCAAGTTCGTCAAGATCCTGGCCGCGGCGGATGACAAGTATCGCCAGGACAAGGCGGCATGGACCCCGGAGTCGCCGATGGTGAAGGCGGTGGCCAAGGTCTCGGGCGCCAAGCCCGAGGCGGTGCCAGCCAGCATGGCGCTGTACGGTTTCCCCACGCTTGAGGAGCAAGCCTCACCCCGCTGGCTGGGCGGCGGCGCGGCCAAGGCCCTGCAATCGGCGGCGCAATTCCTGAAGGAGCAGGGCACGATCCAGACCGTGTTGCCGGACTACGGCCCGGGGGTGAATGCGGAGTGGGTGAAGCGCGCCCTCGCCACCAGGACGCCGGCCTGATTTGCCGGTGCCGCGCGGCGGGCGACGCTGGCCGCGCGGCCTTGAATCCTCTTTTCAGGAAGTTTGCAGCTATGGCCAGACTCGAAATCGACAACCTGAGCGTGAACTACGGCGGCCGCGGTGGCGCCGATACGCTGGCCCTGTCGCAAGTCAATCTCACCATGGAGCGCGGTGATTTCGTGGTCGCGCTCGGTGCTTCCGGGTGCGGCAAGACGACCTTGCTATCGTGCATCGCCGGATTCATGCAACCCTCGGAAGGCGAGATCCGCCTCGATGGCAAATCCGTGCACGGCCCGGGTGCAGAGCGCGGCGTCGTGTTCCAGAAGCATGCATTGATGCCCTGGCTCAATGTGCTGGACAACGTGGCGCTGGGCCTGCGGCTGCGCGGCGTGCCGCGCGCCGAGCGCCTGCGCATCGCCCAGGAAAAGCTGGCGCTGGTCGGCCTGGAGAAAGTGGCGGCCAAGCCGGTCTACCAGCTCTCTGGCGGCATGCAGCAGCGCGTGGGCATTGCCCGCACGCTTGCCAACGATCCGGCGGTGATGCTGATGGATGAGCCGCTCGGCGCGCTCGATGCGCTCACGCGCGAGACGATCCAGGCGCTGATCCTCAAGCTGTGGGCGGCGGAGCAGAAGATCGTGTTCTTCATCACCCACAGTGTGGAGGAAGCGCTGTTCCTGGCAACGCGGCTGATCGTGATGACGCCCTCGCCGGGCCGCATCGCGCATACCTATGAGCTGCCCTTCGCCCGACGCTTCATTGCCTGCGGCAACGCCCGCGAGGTCAAGGCCGATCCGGAGTTCATCCGGTACCGCGAAGAAATCGTCAACCTGATCCATGCCACGCCCTGAGGAGTCCGACATGTCTGCTTCTGCTCAAAGACTCGAGCCCGCGCCGGGCACCGCCGCCGTGGCCGCCAAGCCGCCCGCGCGCCGCATGAAGGCCGTCTCCGGCTACCGCTTGCCGGGCGAAGGTTCCAGTTCACGCATCTCCACCATCACCGTGGTGTCGCTGCTGGCGCTCTGGTGGATCGCCAGCCACCTGCGCTGGCTGCCGCCGCTGTTCCTGCCCACGCCGGAAGCCATCATCAACGCGTTTATCGATGCCTGGAACGGCAATGTGCAGGGCGGCCTGCCGCTGACCGAGCACTTTCGCGCCAGCATGGTGCGCGTGTTCGGCGCCTTTGCGCTGGCCACCGTCACGGCGGTGCCGATCGGCGTGATGATGGGTGTGTCGCGCATTGCGCGCGGCGTCTTCGATCCGCCGATCGAGTTCTATCGCCCGCTGCCGCCGCTGGCCTACCTGCCGCTGATCGTGATCTGGTTCGGCATCGATGAAACGTCCAAGATCCTGCTGATCTTCCTGGCTTGCTTTGCGCCGCTGGCGATGTCCGCGCAGGCCGGCGTGCGCTCGGTCACCATCGAGCAGATCAACGCGGCGTATTCGATGGGCGCCAACCGCTGGCAGGTGATCCGCCATGTGGTGATCCCCGCCGCGCTGCCGGACATCCTGACCGGCATGCGGATCGCCATCGGCTTTGGCTGGACCACGCTGGTCGCGGCGGAGATGGTGGCCGCCACCTCGGGCCTGGGGCAGATGGTGCTCAACGCGTCGAACTTCCTGCGCACGGATGTGGTGATCATGGGCATCGGGCTGATCGGCCTGATTGCCTATACCTTCGATCTGCTGATGCGCAAGACGGAGAAGTGGCTGGTGCCCTGGAAGGGGAGGATGTAAAGCCTGTGACCGACCGGGCGGCGGCATGCGCTGCCCGGCTCCTGCCGCTCATGCCCCTCCTGCCGCTTTAGCCGTGCCCGCAGCCCGATCGACCGGTCACGCGGCCAGCTGGAATGCGCGCTCCGCAATACCAGCGACACCGGGGCGAACAGCGAATACCCCGCCGGCCAGCGGCTGCTCGGCTTGCACCGACGCATCGGCCGGGCGAATCGACGTGACGAACAAGGTCTTCATGTCGGCGCCGCCAAAGGCGCACATCGCCGGCTTTTTCACGGGAAGCGCGATGCTGCGGTCCAGGCGCCCCTCTGGCGTAAAGCGGTGCACGACGCCTGCGTCATTCCCGCAGATCCAGTAGCAGCCATCAACGTCCACCGCAGCGCCGTCCGGGCGCCCCGGATATTGCCGCATGTCGATCCACAGGCGCCGCCGGCTGGCCACGCCGTTTGCGGCATCGTAGTCGAACGCCCAGATTGCCTGCACATCCGGATGCGAGTCCGACAGGTACATCGTGCGTCCGTCGGGCGACCATGCCATCCCGTTGGGAACGATCAGTCCCTCGATCTGCTGCTGCAGGCCGCGCGCGTCGAAGCGATACACCGAGCCAATCGATTGCGCCGGATGCATGTCGAGGTGCATGGTGCCCGCCCAGAACCGGCCTTGCCGATCACACCGGCCGTCGTTGAATCGCATGGAGGGGGCAGGGTGCGCGACGCTGGCGAGCCTGCGGCTGGCCATGCTGCCATCGGGCTGTGGCTGCAGGTGGAACAGGCCGCTCTGCATGCCGGCGACAAAGCCACCGGCGCTGGCCGGGGCGATGCATCCCGCCATTTCGGGCAACTCCCAGGTACGGATTGCCGCGTTTGCGGCGCGCCATTCGAACAGCGTCCGGGCGGGGATGTCCGACCAGTACAGGCATTGCGTCTGCGTATCCCAGAACGGGCTTTCGCCGACCGCATTGCGGACATCGGCAATCAGGTCGATGGGTGCGTCAGTGATCATGATCTATCGGCTTGGACATCAGGGACCGAGCGGCCTCTTGATTCTAGTATGCGCCTCAGGCCGCTCTTTGTGTTACGTTGTCATACAACAAATTATAAGGAAATCCAAGAGTCAGTGCGAGCGATTTTCGGCTTCCTCGAATTTAGCAGAGTGTAAACCCTGAATACCCGATTTCCTTCTTGTTCCAATGCCTCCTTAGTCATAGGATGACGTATAAGTTTGGCGCCGAAACAGGTCACGCGAAACCGCACCTTCCAGATAGGACTCACCGTATGAAAGCCAACATCCTGCAGCTGAACCCGATCCTCATCCCTGCCATCAACGACAAGCTGGATTCGCTCTACACCATGCACCGCTTGTTCGAGCAAACCGACAAGGACGCCTATCTGCGCGAGCACGGGCCCACCATCCGCGCGGTCATCACCGGCGGCCACACCGGCATTACCAGGGAGATGATGGCGCAACTGCCCGCGCTTCAGGTGGTGGCGGTCAACGGCGTCGGCACCGATGCGGTCGACCTCGAATATGCCCGCGCGCGCGGCCTGCCGGTGACCGGGACGTTCGGGGCGCTGACCGAGGACGTCGCGGATCTCGCCGTGGGCCTGTTGATCGCCACGTGCCGTGGCATGTGCGCGGGCGACCGGTTTATCCGCGCCGGCGACTGGGTCCGCCATCCGCAGCCAAGCGCTATCCCGCTGGCCCGCCGCGTCAGCGGCATGCGCGTGGGCATCGTCGGCATGGGCCGCGTGGGCCGGGCCATCGCGGCGCGCATGACGGCGTTCGGTTGCCCCGTTGCCTACACCGATCTCAAGGCAATGGATGACGTCCCCCACACCTTCGTGCCCGGCCTCGTGGCACTGGCCCGCCAGAGCGATGCGCTGATTCTTGCCGCCGCCGCGGACAAGGCGGAGGGCATCGTCAATGCCGAGGTGCTCGACGCGCTGGGCAAGGATGGCTACCTGATCAACATCGCGCGCGGCCGGCTGGTCAAGGAAGACGACCTGGTCGCGGCGCTGACATCCGGGGGCATCGCCGGCGCCGGGCTGGATGTCTTCGTCGATGAGCCGAACGTGCCGCAAGCCCTGTTCGCGCTGGACAACGTCACGCTGCAAGCGCACCGCGCCAGCGCCACGCACCAGACGCGGGCCGCCATGGGGGAGATGGTCCTGGCAAGCATTGCCCAGGCGCTTGCCGGGCAACGGCCCGAGTTCAGCCTCACGACCTGAGCGCTGGCAGCCCCGTTATTTCGCCTGGAAGTCAAGAATCAGAATGAGAGGAGACAAGATGCAGATCAGATATCTGGCGGCAATGGCCGTGAGCGTGCTGGCGTGCGGCATGGCCGGCGCGCAGTCTTATCCGGCCAAGCCGGTCACCATCGTGATCGGTTCCAGCCCCGGCAGCACCACGGATGGCCTGGCCCGCGCAATCGGTGCCCAGATCACCAGCCAGACGGGCCAGCCGGTCATCGTCGACAGCCGCCCCGGCGCATTCGGCGGCATCGCGGCGCAGCTTGTCGCGCGCTCGGCGCCCGATGGCTACACCCTGTTCATGACCACCAACACCACGCAGGCGGCCAATCCGCACCTGGTGAAGAACCTGCCCTACAACCCCATCAAGGACTTCGCGCCGATCGGCCAGGTGGTCCAGGGCTACATGGTGATGGTGGTGAACCCCAACGTGAAGGCCGCGAACGTGCCCGAGTTCATCGCACTGGCCAAGAAGGAGCCGGACAAGCTGACCTTCGGCTCCGGCTCATCATCGGCGCGGGTTGCCAGCGAGCAATTCCAGCACATGACCGGCACGAAACTCACGTACGTGCCCTACAAGGCCAATCCGGCCGCCGTGATCGACCTGGTGGCCGGACAGACCGATGTGATGATCGTCGACCTGACCACCAGCCTGCCGCAGATCAAGGCCGGCAAGCTGCGCGCGCTCGGCGTCAGCAGCCCGCAGCGCTCGCCGCTGCTGCCCAACGTGCCGACCATCGCGGAGCAAGGCGTGAAGGGCTATGAGTCCGGCTACTGGAACGGGCTGTACGCGCCGGCAGGCACGCCGGCGCCGATCATCAACCGGCTCAATGCGCTGATGCGCAATGCCATGGCGACCGAATCCATCCGCCATTTCGTGATGGAGAACGGCATGGAGGTCAAGGTGTCGTCGCCAGAGGAGCTGGCCAGATTCCAGCTTGCCGAGCTCGCTCGCTGGGGCTCGATCATCAAGACGGCAGGCATCCAGCCTGAATAGCGGCGACGCTCAGGGGGCTGGATGCCAAACGCTCGCTCAGAACGTAGCGGCCAGCTCCCTCGCCGTTTCCTGCAGGCGCGGCACGAACTCCAGCGAGCGCGACAGTGGCGAGCGCGCCGTAGGCGCATGCACCGCCAGCGCCGCCACCACCTGCCCGCGCTCATCGCGCACCGGCACGGCCACGCAGGAGATCCCCGCCACGAACTCTTCGTTGTCCACGCCAAGCTGCTTGTGCGCGCTGCGGTCCAGCTCGGCTTCGAGCAATTCCACATTGGTAACCGTGTTGGGCGTAAAGCGCTCCAGCGGCAGCTGCCGCACCAGCGCGGCGCGCTGCTCGCGCGGCAGCAGCGATAGCAGCAGCTTGCCGCTGGCCGAGCAGTGCAGCGGCACGCGCGAGCCCGGCTTCAGGTCCAGCCGCAGCGGCCACGGCGCTTCCATGCGGTCCAGGTACAGCACCGAGGTTTCGTGCAGCATGGTCAGGTTGACCGTTTCGCCGATGTCCGCCACCAGCCGCGCCAGGATGGCATGGCGCAACTGCCGCGTACCCGAATGCGTGACGATGGCCACGCCAAGGCGCGACAGGCGCGGCCCCACGGCATAAGCATTGCGCGCGCCCGGCTCGCGGATTACCAGCCCGCCGGCCTCCAGCGCGCCAAGCATGCGGTGCAGCGAAGCCTTGGGTGCTTCGAAACCCTGCATGATTTCCGCCAGCGACAAGGGGCGGTCGGCCGCAACCAGGAATTCGAGCAAGGCGAAGGCGCGCAGCGTGGGGGTATCGCGGTCCGCCGCTGCCGCGTCGGCTGCCATGCTCGTGACCGGCGCCGCGGCGGCCGGTTCTTCCAGGCGCAGGGACGCCTTCGCGCGCGCGGGTTTTGCGGGTTTGTTCTTGGGGGCCTCGGAAGGCGCTTTTTTGGGTGCCGCTACTGTTGCCGATTTCAATTCGGACTCCGTTCCGGAAAACGAGACGATTTGATTGTACTTCCGCAGAGGCATTGGTCACTAGCGGTGTATCAAGGCTTGAGCCGGTTTTGCTGCGGTGGGCTTTGGCGGCGCCGGCATTGGGGGGGGATTGGGGGGATT
>NZ_JBXASU010000152.1:0-11301 GCF_058809705.1 Cupriavidus sp. MPR-AND1C
CCCCGACCCCCAAGCCCCCGGTGGGCGCCACCGCGCTGGCGCGCTCGCGCCGCCTGGCCGCCGATGTGGTGGCGGAGCTGACCGACGACGACGAAACCAGGCCGCTGCCGCAGGTGCCTACCGCCACGTCGATGGGCCTGGTGTCCTGCCACGCCTGCGACGCGCTCAGCCCGCTCGCGATGCAAGGCGAGCCCTGCCCGCGCTGCGGCGCCACGCTGCATCACCGCAAGCCGAACAGCCTCGCGCGCACCTGGGCGTTCCTGTTGTCCGCCCTCATCCTTTACATTCCCGCCAACCTGCTGCCGGTCATGGTGACGCAGTCCATCCTGGGCATGCAGCGCGACACCATCTTCTCCGGCGTGGTCTACCTATGGTTGTCGGGCTCCAACATGCTGGCCATCGTGGTGCTGATCGCCAGCATCGTGGTGCCGCTGCTGAAGATGATCATCCTCGCGCTGCTGCTGCTGTCCGTGCATTTCCGCTCGCGCTGGCGGATTCGCCAGCAGACCCGGCTGTACGGGCTGGTGGAAATCATCGGCCGCTGGTCGATGCTGGATATCTTCGTGGTGGCGCTGCTGGCTTCGCTGGTGCGGGCCGGAGCACTCGCCACCATCATCCCTGGCGCCGGCGCCATGGCGTTCGGCTCCGTGGTGGTGCTCACCATGCTGGCCTCACTCAGTTTCGACCCGCGCCTGCTGTGGGATTCGATGGATACAAACGATGCCTGACCTAGACCCGTCCCCTCCCTCTCCTTCCTCGCAGCCGCCGGCGCCGGAGCGCCGCCGCCGGGCGCGCTGGCTGCCCTCGCTGGTCTGGCTGATCCCGATCGTGGCGGCAGTGGTTGGCCTGTCGCTGCTGATCCACACGCTCACCGAGCGCGGCCCCGAGATCACGGTCACGTTCCGCACCGCCGAGGGCCTGGTCCCGGGCAAGACGCCGGTACGCTACAAGGACGTGGACATCGGCCTGGTCAAGTCCGTGCGGCTGGCCGGCGACCACTCGCACGTGATCGCCAGGATCGACCTGACCCAGGATGCCGCGAGCTTCTCCACCAGGGACACGCGTTTCTGGGTGGTGCGCCCGCGCTTTGCCACCAGCGGCATCTCCGGGCTGGGAACCCTGCTGTCAGGCGCCTATATCGGCGTCGACGCGGGCAAGTCCGAGGAGCGCGTGCGCGACTTCACCGGGCTGGAAGTGCCGCCCGCCGTCACCACCGATGCCTCCGGCAAGCAGTTCGTGCTGCGCGCCACCGATCTCGGCTCGCTCGACATCGGCTCGCCGGTCTACTACCGCCGCGTACAGGTTGGCCAGGTGGTGGCTTACCAGCTGGAGCCCAACGGGCGCGACCTGTCGCTGCGCGTGTTCATCAACAAGCCCTACGACAAGCTCGTCACGGCCGACTCGCGCTTCTGGCACGCCAGCGGCGTGGACATCAAGCTCGATGCCGGCGGCTTCAAGCTCAACACGCAATCGCTGGTGACGGTGCTGCTCGGCGGCGTGGCCTTCCAGGCGCCGGACGACTCCAAGGCGACGGATGCCGCCAACGAGAACACCCAGTTCCTGCTGGCCAGCGACCAGACCGAGGCGATGAAGGAGCCGGAAGAAATCGCGCCTTCGCTCGCCGTGCTGAACTTCGACCAGTCCGTGCGCGGACTATCGCCCGGCGCGCCGGTGGATTTCCGCGGCGTGGTCGTAGGCCAGGTGCGCTCGATCGGCATCGAGTACCAGGTCGAGAAGAAGGCTTTCCGCCTGCCCGTGGTGGTGGAACTGTACCCCTCGCGCATGGGCTTCCGGGCGCGCGACGTGGAGGACGTCAACCGTGCCCGCAATATCGTCCAGACGCTGATCAAGCGTGGCATGCGCGCGCAGTTGCGCACCGGCAACCTGCTGACCGGCCAGCTCTATGTGGCGCTGGATTTCTTCCCCAAGGCGCCGCCGGCCACGGTCAACCTGGATGGCGCCATGCCTGAACTGGCCACCACGCCGGGCGCGTTCGACGAGCTGCAGGCCAAGCTGGGCGATATCGTCAACAAGATCGACAAGGTACCGTTCGAGCAGATCGGCCAGGACCTGCGCACGTCGATAGCCACGCTAAACACCATGATGACCAGCGCGGACAAACTGGTGGCCCAGCTCAACGGCGACGTGGCGCCCCAGGTGCTGGCTGCGCTGCAGGATGCGCGCAAGACGCTGAGCGCGGCCAACGGCACGCTCGCCTCGGATGCCCCGCTGCAGCAAGACACGCGCCGCATGATGCAGGAGCTCACGCGCACCGCGGTGTCGCTGCGCACGCTGACCGAATACCTGGAACGCCACCCTGAAGCGCTGGTGCGCGGCAAGCCGGAGAAATGATGATGACCCGCATAGAGATGACCTGCCACCGCCTGTTGCTGCCCCTGATGCTGCCCCTGATGCTGCCCCTGTCGCTCGCCGCGGCGATGCTGGCGGGCTGCGCCTCGCCCGATCCGCGCTATTACACGCTGGCCCAGGGTCCCGCTGCCGCTACGGCTGCCGGCGCCGAAGGACAGGCTGCGGCGCCAGCGCGGGCGCCGCAGGCGCAGCCGGTGTGGATCGAGGTTGCGCCGGTGCGCGTGCCTGAACGCCTCAACCGGCCACAGCTGGTGGTGCGCGGCGGCAAGGATGGCAACGAGCTCAAGCTGCTGGACCTGTCGCGCTGGTCCGCACCGCTGCCGGACGAGCTGCGCGACGCGCTGTCGCAGCAACTGCAGGCCAGGCTAGGCGCGGTCGACACCTACCAGCAAGGCTTGTCGGAGGTGGAGCCCGTGTTCCGCATCACCACCGAAGTGGTGCGGCTGGATGCTGACGTGGGCCAGCGCGCTGGCGCCGTCATCAACTGGACCGTGCGCCGCCTGCCCGACGGCAAGGTCAAGGCCGGCCGCACGCAGGCCGAGCTGGCCGCGCCGGGCGCGGTGGACGGCGTCGTGGCGGCTTACCGCCAGATCGTGGCAAGCACCGCGGACGATATCGCGGCCGGCGTGGAAACACTGCGCCGCGGCACGGCGAAGTAGCGACGAAGTAGCGGCGAAGTAGCGGCGAAGTAGCTGCGCGGCGGGATGCAGGTCCCTCCCGCGCCTGAATCAATCCTCCGCCGGCGCCGGCGCGCCCCGGCAACTGCGCCGCCGCTCCGACTCGGCCATGGCCGCCAGGCAGGCCTCGGCGTCGCCCGCCACCAGCTTGGCCGAGCAGGCCAGCATCAGGTTCTTGCCCAGGCCGAAATCCTCCACCACGAAGCCGCGCGCATCGAGCCGCTCACCCTTGCCTTGCGTTTCATCGGTGGCAACGGCCACGCGGTCCAGCAACGTGCCGCGGTCGCTGCTGTAGCCCCATACCGGCTTTTGCAGCGCGATGGCGAATCCCACCTCGAATGCCGTGCCCGAGTCCGGCTCGCCCGGCCCGCGGAAATCGTCCAGGTTGGCCATCACCATGTCGGCGCGGCGCAGCAGATTGATGTTCGCCTCGTAGATCCAGCGCGCGGTGTCGGGGCCGCAAAGGCCGGCCGGGGCAGCTTTGTCGAGGGGGTAGAGGCCGAGGAAGCCGTAATGGGCGCAGCGGGCCTTCAGGGCCTCGCCGTAGGCGATGGCGTCTTTGCGGAATACGTCGAAGCCGGCGAGGTAGATGGTTTTCATTGAGCGTGGCTGGGTGGCGGACGTTGACGCCAGTGAGGATAGCGCATGTGTTTGACGCGATGGCTACAGCGCCC
This sequence comes from Cupriavidus sp. MPR-AND1C, assembly GCF_058809705.1. Classification (NCBI taxonomy): domain Bacteria; kingdom Pseudomonadati; phylum Pseudomonadota; class Betaproteobacteria; order Burkholderiales; family Burkholderiaceae; genus Cupriavidus; species Cupriavidus sp. MPR-AND1C. Next base: position 3,722 of record NZ_JBXASU010000152.1, read on the forward strand.
ACGTCAAACCCAACGTCAACCCGAACCTGAACGGCAGGCCGCCGCCCTCGCCAGGCGGCGGCCTGCGTTGCTGCGCTCACGTGCTCACGTGCTCACGCGGGCGGCGAGCCATCCTTGAATGCCCCTTTGAGCATCTGCCGCAGTTCGGGGCCATCCTGGTGCTGGTGCACCTGCACCGCATGCTGGACCGCAACTTCGAGCAGTTCGTCTTCAGTGTCGGCGCTCAATGCCACCGTGCACTTCGACGCGCTCGGAAACTCGCGGCAATCGATATATTTGCGTCCCATCATTGCCTCCTGACGCGTGAGGGTGAGATGGCGCCGCCGGGGCGGCGGGCGCCTGATCCACCGCCTGATCCAGTATAGGACCGGCGCCGTGCGCGGGGGGCCTGCCAGCGCGTCAGAGTACCGGGGTGATCACCTTGCCGGTGCCAAGGAACGCATCGAGGTTGTCGAACACCAGCGCGGCCATGGCCGCGCGGGTTTCATGCGTGCCGCTGGCCACATGCGGAGCCAGTACCACGTTGTCCAGCGCGAACAGCGCCTCGGGCACTTGCGGCTCGGCGCGAAACACGTCCAGCCCGGCGCCGCCCAGGCGGCCGTTGCGCAAAGCCGCGACCAATGCATCCTCGTCCACCACGCTGCCGCGCGACACATTGACCAGGATGCCCTTGGGGCCCAGCGCCTCGATGATGCCGGCCGATACCAGCCCTTCGGTCTCGGGGCCGCCCACGCAGGTTACGGCCAGGAAATCCGCCCAGCCGGCCAGCGCCTTCAGGTCAGGCTCGTGGCGCCACGGCGCGCCATCGCGCGCCCGGCGGTTGTGGTACGCGATGTCCATGCCGAAGCCGGTGGCGCGCTGCGCCACTTTCTCGCCGATGCGGCCCAGGCCCAGGATGCCGAGCTTCTTGCCGCTGACGCGGGTGGTCAGCGGGAAGCTGTCCCTGCCCCACTTGCCAGCGCGCACGAAACGGTCGCCATGGGCGATGCCGCGAGCGGCGTCGAGCAGCAAGCCGAAAGCGAGGTCGGCCACGCAGTCGTTGAGCACGTCGGGCGTGTTGCTGACCTGGATGCCGCGCGCGCGGGCCGCGTCCAGCGCGATCGAGTCATAGCCCACGCCAAAGCTCACGATGGCTGCGAGCCTGGGCATGGCCGCGATGGCCTCGGCGGTGATGCCGTGGCGCGCCGATGTGACCGCCACGCGCGCCTGCTGCGCGTGTTCGCGCAGCCACGCCAGCGGCTCGGGCTGCTCCCACAGCGGCACGGCCTGGTACTGCTCGCGCAGGCGGGAATTGATCTGCGGCGCGAGGGGGCCGATCTGGATAAGCGTGGCTTGGGACATGGATGCGAGGCGAGGGAAAAGATGTGGCATTGGATGGTAGCGCAATCATATCGCGTCCCACGCCACGCCGCGCCGCAGGGCATCGCCCGGGGCTCAGGCGCTCTCGCGCTGGATGACCTCGAACCCCAGGTCGATGATGCGCTCGCCCACTTCGCGAGCGTCGATGCGGGCCAGCAGGCACTCGGCAGCGGTGCGGCCAATGGCCGGGCCGTCGATGCGCACGGTCGACAACGCCGGGTAGGTATGCGCGGCAAAGTTGAGATCGCCAAAGCCCATCACCGCGAGTTGCTCCGGCACCTTCAGCCCGCGCGCGCGCGCTTCCGACAGCGCGCCCTGCGCCAGCGTGTCCGAGCTGCAGAACACCACGTCCGGTCGCGCGCCGCCGTCGAGCAGCCGCGCCAGCCCCTCGCGGCCAAGCCCCAGGCTGGACGGCGCGGGCACGATGCTGCTCGGCACTTCCGTGATGCCGTGGCGGCCGAACGCGTCGAGAAAGCCCAGGCGGCGCGACTCGGCGCGCTGGTCGCTGGCCGACAGGATGGCGGGCCTGCGATAGCCGCGCGCATGCAGGAACTCGGCCACTGTCTGGCCCACCTTCTCGTGCGAGAAACCCACCAGCATGTCGATCGGCGTGGGCGTGATGTCCCAGGTCTCCACCACCGGCACGCGCGCGGCCAGCAGTCGCCGCCGCGTATCGGCGGTGTGCGCGATGCCGGTCAGCACGATGCCGTCGGGGCGGCGCGAAAGGATCGCAGCCAGCAGATCCTGCTCGCGCGTGGCGGCATAGCCGGACAAGCCCAGCATCAGCTGGTAGCCCGCTTGCGAGAAGCGATCGGTCAGCGCCTGGATCGTGTCGGCAAAGATCGAGTTGGCGATGGTCGGCACGATGGCCGCGATCAGCCGGCTGCGCCGCGAGGCCAGGCCGCCGGCCAGCAGGTTAGGCACGTAGCCGGTGCGCTGGATGGCCTCCTGCACGCGCGCCACGGTGCCCGCCGAGACCAGCCCGGGCTGGTTGACCACGCGCGACACGGTGATCGGCGAGACGCCCGCGATCTTGGCCACGTCAGCCAGCGTGACGCTGCCGGTGGCGCGGCCGGCAGGGGCAGGCGTGGGCGCGGAACGAGGGGCGGTGCGAGGAGCGGTGCGAGAAGCGGTCGGCTTGCGGGATGAGGCCATGAATGTGGTGAAGGAAGCAAAAAAAGCCGGCTGGGCGCAGGGCCGGCATGGGCGCCATGATAGCGCCCGCACCACGCCGCGGGCTGCGATGGGGGGGCGCGCGACGGGTTAACCCCGATCACGCCTGCGTTGTGGACGACAAATGACAGCGCTATCATCAGCTGTCTTCGGCGCGGAGAGGCAGGACGCCTGCGCGCCTTCGGGCACCGCTCGCGCACCGCGCAGATGGGCTACAGCCGCGCCGACTACGCCGGCCGCCCGCTGATTCACTAGTGTTTAACCATCACCTCACCATCCCAAGAAAAACCGAGGAGACCCAACCCCATGAAACGCCAAGCCCTTGCGCTGCTGGCCGCCGCGGCGACCCTGGCTGCCGCCGCCCTCCCGCTGAGCGCATCTGCCCAGGCCAGCTGGCCCGGCAAACCGATCACCTACGTGGTGCCGTTCCCGCCCGGGGGCACCACCGATACCCTGGCGCGCCTGATCGGCCAGCGCCTGGGCCAGGCGCTGGGCACCACCGTGGTGGTGGAGAACCGCCCCGGCGCCGGCGGCAATATCGGCTCCGACTACGCGTCCAAGGCCGCGCCCGATGGCTACACCATCCTCGGCGGCACCATCAGCTCGCACGCGATCAATGCCAGCCTGTACCCGAAGATGCCGTACGACGTGGTCAAATCCTTCGCCCCCATCACGCTGATCGGCACCAATGCCAATGTGCTGGTAGTCAGCGCCGGCAGCCCGTTCAAGACAGTGAAGGACATCGTGGCCGAAGCCAAGGCCAAGCCGGACACGCTCGCCTTCGCATCCGCCGGCAACGGCACCTCGCAGCACCTGGCCGGTGAATTGTTCAAGAGCCTGGCCGGCATCAAGATCACGCACATCCCCTACAAAGGCAGCGGCCCGGCGATCCAGGACGTGATGGCGGGGCAGGTGCCGATGATGTTCGACACGACCGTGGTGGCCGCCCAGCACATCGACTCGGGCAAGCTGCGGGCGCTGGCCGTGACGTCCGCCAGGCGCATCAAGAGCATGCCGAATGTGCCGACGATGGCCGAGGCCGGCGTCAGCGGCTACGAGCTGGAATCCTGGCAAGCGATCTTTGCGCCGGCAAATACGCCCAAGCCGATCGTGGACCGCTTGTACAAGGAGATCTCGGCGATCATCAAGACGCCGGACATGCAGGCGCGGCTGGAGAAGCTGGGCATGGAGCCGTCGGGGATGTCGCCCGGGGAGTTTGCGCAGTTCCAGCGCAGCGAGATCGTGAAGTGGGCGAAGGTGGTGAAGGCGGCGGATATCAGGATTGACTAAGCTGGTAGCGGGGTGGCCCGCCGACGCGGGGGTGGCGTTTTGGGGCGGCGTTTTACTGCTTCTAGCTGCTGGCGTGTCGGAGTTGCGCAGCCCCATGGTTTCGTGGTGAGGCTACTCGCTTCACTCATCTTCCGGTACCAGTGCAAAGCACCACAATATGTCACGCCGTGATGGTTTCGTGGTTGGGTGGGTGCGGTGGTGAATGCCTCAGAACCATTGCGGCGGTGCCACCGCGCCCACGACGAAAACGGGACGCCCGCAGACTCGTGGCCAGTCAAGCCGGTACCGGCAGATGCCCGCCAACACTCCGGGCCGCACGACGAAACCAGCGCTATCCGAAAGCCTGATTGCTATGCCCCCGGCAGGGTCGGCTTTCTTCTCGTTAGTCTTCTTTGCCGACGCAAAGAAGAGTGACCGGCAGCCCCCGCAGGGGGATGTCGTATGGCACTTGGGTCCAAAAACCAACGCCGCGAATAGAAACCGCGACCAACCTCGCAAAGCGGAACCAAGGCATCAAGGACTCAAAGCCGGATGCTTCAACGCATGCGCGGTCTCCGCCAGATGCGCACGAAAACTGCCTTCATCCGGCTTCAACCCCAGCTCGCCATACCGATAGGCCATCGCCAGCGCCTGGATCGATTCCGGATGCTCGCGCTCGGCCGCGGCCTCGTACCACGCCACCGCGCGGACCTCGTCGCGCGGCACGCCTGCACCTTCACGATAAGCGTTGGCCAGCATGAACATCGCCTGCGGCACGCCGGCATCGGCGGCCAGCTCGAACCAGCGCGCGGCCGCAGCCGGGTCCGGCGTGCGGCCATAACCGCCACGGTGCATCAAGCCGAGGTAGTACGCGGCCCCGGTATTGCCCGCCGCGGCGGCCAGCTCGAAGTGGTGCCAGGCCGCCTCGGCGTCGGGCGCACGCTGCGCATCGCCGAGGAAAGCCGCCTTGCCCAGCACGAAATGCGCGCGCGCATCGCCCGCCCCGGCGGCCTGCTTGAGCCAGTCCCGGCCTTCGGCGTGCGCCGCCGCATCCCCGCTTGCCCACAACGCTTCGCCAAGCGCGGCCTGGGCCGCGCCCTCTCCCGCCCGCGCCGCCTTGCGCAGCGCCGCGAGCGCCTCTTCGTCTGCGGCCGAGCCGGCCCGCGTCTGCCACTGGGCAAGCTGCGCGTGGCGCGCGCTGGCATGCTCGCGCCACGCCGAAGCCCCGCCCACGCAACCGGCCGCCACCGCGACCGCCACCAGCGCTGCGGCGATGACCGGATGCAGGCGGCGCCGATGGCCGTGGCGACGCACAGGCGCACTGCATGCCGGCGCCGTCGTTCCCTTCATTGGCGTATTCGTTGCCGTGCTCATTGCCGCCTTACTGGTTGAGGTCGACGCTGTATAGCGACAGGTTCTTGGTGGTGTCGTAGCTCGCCTGCTCCAGCGCGATACTGGCGAGGCCGGCGGCTTGCGCCTGCACCAGCTGGCCCGGCGCGGAAGCAAACACCACCTTGCCGGCCGTGGCCACCTTGGTGAAGCGCCAGCTGCGCGCGCCGCCGTTGGTGGCGCGCGTGATGGCGCCGGCCTTCTTGATGTAGGCGATCAGCACATCGCGGCTGGCGTCCGGCGAGGCGTAAACCGTCTTGCTGCCGTCCAGGCCGGGGAAATTGCCGCCGCCGCTGGCGCGGTAGTTGTTGGTGGCCACGATGAACTGCTGGCTGGCGTCGAGCGGCACGCCTTTGTACGCGAGGTTCTTGATGCGGCTGCCCTCCGGCTGCGTCACGTCGATCTCGTACTGCAGGTCAGGTGAGGTGAACATGTCGAAGTTATAGCCAGGGAAGCTGCTGATGAGCGGCTGGTCGGCGGTCTTGGCCGGATCGATCAGGTTGAAGCGCTTGGCGGCGGTCTCCAGCCAGGCTTTGACGTCGCTGCCGCTCACCTTCACCGCGTAGATGGTGTTGGGGTAGAGGTAGAGATCGGCTGCATTGTTGATGGCGAGGTTGCCGGACTGCACGTCGGTGTAGTCGTTGCCGCCGCCAAAGCCGCTCTTGAACGGCGCGGAGACGGACAGCACCGGCAGCGTGGCCAGCGCCGGCAGGTTGGCGGCGATGTAGTCCTTCACGTAGGCCGCCTGCGCCTGGTTGACGATCTGGATCGCACCGGGATCGCCCACATCGGCGAAGTACGTGCTCATGCGGTAGTCTGTGGTGCCGATCGGCGTCTTCACGTAGGCGATGGTGGCCTGGTGCTCCGCATCGACCGCGGCCGCCACGCTGGCATCGGCCGCCACATAGCTCTTGTCGGCATTCTGGATCGAGCGCGCCTGCACCGTGGTAGCGCTCTTGTCGACCACCCAGCGATTGCCGTCGTGCGCGAGCTGCAGCTTGATCACGCCGAGGCGGCGGCCCCAGTAGTCGGCCATCACGGTAGGCACGCCGTTGACCGTGCCGCGCACCTTGTCCACGCCCGGCAGGTTGAACTGCGCGACCGTGCTGGTGGCATCGGGGAAGACCTGGTGCGAGTGGCCGATCAGCATGGCGTCCACGCCGGCCACCTTGGACAGGTGCCAGCTGCCGTTCTCCATGGTGGGCGAGTACGCGGAAGCATCGAGCCCGCCGTGCGAGATCACCACCACCAGATCGGCACCCTTGGCGCGCATCTCCGGCACGTACTTCTCGGCGGTTTCCTTCACGCCCTCGGTGTAGACCTTGCCGTCGAGCCAGCGCTTGTCCCAGCTCATGATCGCGGGCGGCGTGAAACCGATGATGCCGACCTTGAGCGGCACCGTGACGGTGTTGCCGTCGGGCCCGGTGGCGGTGATCTGGCGGGTGATGATGGTGTACGGCTGAAACAGCGGCGCGCGCGTGCGCACGCTGTACACGTTGGCCAGCACCTGCGGGAAGGCCGGCCCGGCGCATGGCGTCTGCACGGTCGGGTCGGGCAGGCCATCCACGTTGAAGCGGTTGCCCGTGACCTGGTTCAGATAGCCCAGGCCGTAGTTGAACTCGTGGTTGCCGATGCCGCCACCGTCGAACCTGGCCGCGTTCATCACCTTGTACATGGCCAGGGTCTCGCCGCACTTGAGCGGGCTGACCTGGGCCTGGTAATCGGCCAGCGCGGTGCCCTGGATCGTGTCGCCGTTGTCCAGCAGCAGGGTGTTGGGAAACTCGGCGCGCGCCTGCTTGATCAGGGTTGCCACGCGCTCGAAGCCGAAGGATTTGTCCTCGGCCAGCTTGAAGTAATCGTAGCTGCGCACATTGGTGTGCAAGTCGGTGGTTTCCAGCAAGGCCAGCGTGGCCTTGGTGCCGGCCGAGACGCTATCGGCCTGCGGCGTGACACCCGTGCCCGTGCCAGGGGCAGCGGGGCTGTCATCGGAGCCGCAGGCGGCCAGCAGCACGGCGGCCACGATGGCGGCACCCAGCGCGGCCACCGTGGACACAGCGAGAAGCGGGGACGAAGCGGGTGCGGCGCGCGCGGGTAGAACGTCGGTCGGACAGCGGTGCATTGGTGGCTCCCTTCTTTCTTGTTGTGCCTGGAGCCGGACATTGTCCCGAGCGTAAATGGCAGCAGAGTGACGCGTGCGTTACGCCACCGTGACGACGGGCCGTTGGCGGCAGGCGCACCCGGACGGCCCGCCGATATGCCCTGTCCTGATCCAACGTGCCATTGACGCCGCGTTATATACCGTCATATATTGCGCATTTGGCGAGCACGTCTGGCGGGCACATCCCGGCCTGGCTCGCCTGCTATCCAACCCGCTTCCGGCCACCCTCCCC
>NZ_JBXASU010000153.1:0-11198 GCF_058809705.1 Cupriavidus sp. MPR-AND1C
CTCCACGCCCCAGGCCGCCCCCCTCCCCCGGCGGCTGCTCGACCGCCTGCGCGCCCGTGCCGGCGCGCAGGTGCGGGGCCTGACCCGCAGCAACTCCGGCCTCAGCCTCGACTACGACAACCCGCCCGGAGATCCCGGCCTGTTCGGGCCGGACGCGGTCTGCTGGCGCGTGCACGCGGATTTCCCCGCGATGCTGGCCGGCGGCGTCAGCGCCCTGCTGATGCAGACCATGCATCCGCTGGCGCTGGCCGGAGTGTGGGATCATTCCACCTTTCGTACCGATATGCAGGGCCGCCTCGGCCGCACCGCGCAGTTCATCGCCGGCACCACCTACGGCAACCGCGCCGATGCGCTAGCGCTGATTGACCGGGTCAGGCGCATCCACGCGGCGATCAAGGGCACGGCGCCAGATGGCCGCCCCTACGCGGCCGACGATCCGGCGTTGCTGACCTGGGTGCATGTGGCCGAAGTGTCGAGCTTTCTCACCGCCTACCTGCGCTATGTCGGCCCGCTCTCGGTCACCGAGCAGGACCGCTACTACGCGGAGGTGGCAGAGATCGCAGAGCGCCTGGGCGCCACCGGCGTGCCACGCAGCGCCGACGCCATCGCCGGCTACCTGGAGCGCATGCGCCCTCAACTGGTGGTGAGCGAGCGCACCCGCGAAGTGGTGCGGTTGGTCATGGCCATGCCGGTGGCCAGCCCGCTGCTGGTGCCGGCGGTGCGGGTCATGGGAGACGCTGGCATTGCGCTATTGCCGCGCTGGGCGCAGCGCGAACTCGGGCTGCATGGCAGCACCGCGATCCGCCGTCCGGTCTCGCTGGCCGGGATGCGCGTGCTGGCGCCCACATTGCGCTGGGCCTTGGGCAGCGGCCTGGCGGCGCGCGCGCGGCGGCGGGCGATGCAGCCGTCCTGACCGGCCACGCCGGGGCGGGCGATTCACCAACAACAGGAAACAGGAAAAGAACACCATGCAGACCGTTGCGGTTCTGGATTTTGAAACGACAGGACTGTCACCGCGTCAAGGCGACCGGGCCACGGAAATCGCAGTCGTGCTGCTGCGCGGCGGGGAAATCGTCGACCAGTATCAAAGCCTGATGAACGCGGGCAGACGCATTCCCTCGGACGTCGTGCGCCTCACCGGCATCACCAACGACATGATCGCGTCGGCACCCGCCGCGTCAAAGGTGATGCGGGACGTGGCCCAGTTCGTCGGCAAGCATCCCGTGGTGGCCCACAACGCGGGGTTCGACCGCAGGTTCTGGCAAGCCGAGCTCTCGCTGCTGGGCATGCCGGCCGATCAGGCCTTCGCCTGCACGATGCTCGTTTCGCGGCGCGTCTACCCGCATGCGCAGAACCACAGGTTGTCAACGCTGGTGGATATGCTGCGCCTGCCGAAGGCCGGACGCGCCCACCGGGCCATGGCCGACGCGCAGATGACCTGCCACCTCTGGCACCGCCTGCAACACGATATCGCCGAGACCTACGGCATGCGCCGGGTGGATTACGACCTCATCACCCGCGTGCAGGCCACCAGCGGCGCCAAGGTGCCGGCTCTCCTGCGCTCTCTGGGTGAGAGCCAGGCGCAATGATGCGTGGGCCGAACGCCGGCACTGCGCCAATTTGGGTCCGAACAACAATGCATGACTTGAAGACTGGCGCATTCTGGCGGCGCGCCTGCCTTGCCCTGCTTGGCGCACTGCTGGTGGCCGATGCCATCGCCCTGATGCTGATGGGGCTGTTCAACTTCGGAGTCGTCCTCCCTCTGGCGATCGGCGCGGCCTTTCTCGCGCTGTCATGGCGCTGGGAGCAGGTCGTGCGATGGCGCGCGGCCAGCCCACGGCGCCGATGGATCTGGGCGCTGGGCCGCACCGCATTTGCCGCATGGCTGGTGACGCTCGGGATGTTCTTCTATTTCATCAGCGCCAGCAACGCGAACTTCCCGGCAACCGGACCGACGGCAAACACCATCCTCATACTGGGTTCCGGCACGCCACGCTGCGCCGCGTCGCCCACCCTGGCCGCACGGCTGGACAAAGGGCTGGCGCTGGCGCGGCAATGGCCGGCGGCGCGAGTCGTGGTAAGTGGCGGCCAGGATTTCGGGCTGCGATGCAGTGAGGCTGACATCATGGCGGACTACCTGATCGCGCACGGCCTGGCACCGGAGCGCCTGATCCGGGAAGACCGCAGCACCAGCACGGAGGAAAACCTCCTCTTCAGCCACCGGTTGCTTGCGCAACAGGGCGTGAGCGCCGCAGACCCGCTGGTGCTGGTGACCAGTGATTTTCATCTGGTGCGCGCAAAGCGGATCGCGCGTAAGGCCGGGTTCCAGGCAGTGTCTGGCGCAGGAGCGCCAACGCCGCTTTACTTGCGCTACAACGCCTGGCTGCGTGAGTACTTTGCGTTCATCAGTGGCTGGGTATTGCGTGAATTCTGAAATGCCAATAGCTTCCCCAAGGCACGGTGGTGCCGCCCCTCTTGTTCAGTTGGGATCCGCGATCAGAGAGGTCCGCCTTCGGCGTGACCTTTCCCAGGAAGAGCTTGCCCATCGGGCCGGCATCGACCGCTCCTATATGAGTTCGGTGGAGCGGGGAGGACAAAACCTGGGAATGATGCATCTTTTGAGAATTGCGACTGCGCTTGACGTTGCGGTCGCGGAGTTGATGGGTGTTGCCAAGCTCTAAGCGTCAACACCAGTCGGCTCGGGAGGCCCAACCGCACGAACAAGCCGGGCATCGGCGCGAGAGTTCGTGGGGCCGCTCCCTCGCAGTTGCATGAGTCGCTTCGCGCGCGACCTTCGGCTTGACCAGCACCACCTTGCCGGCCGCGTCGACGCCATGAATGGCAGCACCCTCTTGGCGAGATCGATTCCAACGGTAGCGATAGCCATGGACTTCCCCTTCGTTGGTTGTGATGCAGTTTAGACACGCCATCATGGCGCTTCGGTGCCAACCGGCGGCTTCCACCGCAACTTTGCGACGGGGAAGTCCCTTCCATTCCAATACCCCGTAGAGGAAAACCCCTACAGATAAAGTCAATGCCCAACACCTATTATTGCCACATATGGCAATTAAGCGCGCGCGCTGAAATCGGCAGCATTGCGAGGTGCCCGCAGGTCGACGAAGGCTCACATCCGAGCGCATTTGAGTCGGGCATAGCTGGCAAGTGCCCTGGTGTTGTCAGACGGTTTAACTTTGATTCTGTTGGGATAGTTATGAACATATCGGGAACGAAAATCACGAAAGGCGATCTGGGGCTATCCCCTGATTGCCGGGCATCCAACGGTACTATCCCTGATGCGACAGGCGTGCGACCTGGCGATGCCAACGCCGACAACGAGGGGCGCATCGTGGCGCAGGTGGAGGCCATGCCACTCACGCCGCTGCACCGGCTCGCGCGTGTCATTGTCGGGAGCGCGACCTTCTTCGACGGCTTCGATGTGCTCGCTATTGCTGCCGCGATGCCCGTGCTGATCAAGGTGTGGTCCCTGTCCCTTGAGCAGGTCGGCTACATCATATCCATTGGATATCTAGGTCAGCTTCTCGGGTCGCTGGGCTTCTCCTATCTCGCGGACAAGATTGGACGGCTTCGCTGTGCCAGCCTGTCGGTAGCCATCTTCGCACTTGGCAGTCTGGCATGCGGCTTTGCGGGTGGACCGGTGAGCTTCATGGTTTATCGATTCATTCAGGGTCTCGGGCTCGGGGGCGAATTGCCAGTTGCAGCGACTTACATCAATGAGTTGGCAAAGGCCGGCCATCGCGGCCGCTTCGTCCTCTTCTATGAACTGATCTTCCCGATCGGACTGTTTACTGCCAGCCTGGCCGGCATGTGGGCCGTCCCGAATCTGGGCTGGCAGGCCATGTTCTTCATCGGTGCGTTGCCCGCATTGATCGCGCTGTGCATGCGCCGTTTCCTCCCTGAATCCCCCCGGTGGCTAGCGTCAAAGGGACGTTTCCAGGAAGCGGATGCCGCTCTTGATCGCTTCCGGAAATCCTGCCGGACGGTCGATGTTCCCAGCCTGCCCGGCATCCCCGCGCAACCGAACGCAAGTGCGGTACGGCGGGGAACCGGAGTCTCGTGGCAGAGCCTGTTCCGTCCGCCCTTGCTGCGACGCACTCTTGTGCTGGTCACCCTTTGGTTCGCCGGCGGCTTTGTAACGGCGGGGGTTACCGCCTGGATGCCCACCATTTATCGGCAAGAGTTTCACGTTGACCTGGCGACCGCGCTCAAGTTTGGAACATATACGTCTCTTGCAGGAATCATCGGCTCTGCGGCCTGCGCTATCGCGATTGACCGCTTCGGGCGTCGGTTGTGGATGACCATGACATGGCTATGCACGGGCGTGGCGATGCTTGCCCCCATCGTCTTCGCGCCGATGACCGCTGCATCCACAGCCCTCTGCATTTCCACGGCATTCGGTTTCTCGGCCGCCGCATTTATCGGTTGTTACGTCTATACGCCAGAGCTCTATCCGACTCAGATCCGCACCATGGGTGTTGGCGTGTCGAGCGCGATGTTGCGCTTTGCTTCCATTGTCTGCCCCTCGATGATCGGCTGGTTCGTTGCCAGGGGTACGCTCAACACATCTTTTGGCGCAATCGCCGGAGTCGCATTTGCCGCGGCGTTGGCGGTGGGGCTCTTCGGGGAAGAGACAAGCGGTCGAACACTAGAAGAAGCGTCCTCGGTTCCACAAACGCCCTGATCTTGCATTTTTTTGACAGTAATTTCCATTTGTGGCAATTACGACTCAAGGAAGACCGAATTCTCCACATAAGGCTATCGAATGAAACTCAGAGTTATCTTGGCGCTGACGTTCGGTTGTGTGAACGCGGCGCTCGCACAGGGTCAACTAACCCTGTATGGAAGCATGGATGAATCCGTCCCATGGATCAGCAATATCCAAGGCCACGGCTCAGTGCGCATGGATGCCGGAATCTCCCAGCCAGACCTTTTGGGGATCCGCGGAACAGAGGACCTCGGTGGAGGAATGAAGGCACTGTTCCAGTTGGAAAACGGCTTCCTCACCGACAGTGGTTCGATGATCGCAGCGGGGAAGCTATTCAACCGTGCTTCATGGATTGGGCTCGAAGGCAAACTGGGGATCGTCAAGCTCGGCAGGCAAGTCGACTTCACGGCAGACAAGCTTGGGCAGTGGAGCAACGGCTACCAGTTGTTCAATTTCTATCTGTACCACCCCGGCAACCTGGATGGGCTTTCGAGTCAGTTCCCGGTAGACAATGCGATTACCTATCGCACACCAGTCTTTGGCGGCATGCAGGCCAGTGCAATGTATGGCCTCGGCGAGGTACCGGGAGACAGAAGCGCAAACCGCACGTATAGCTTTGCGGGCACGTATGCAGGCGCGAGACTGAACCTTGCAATTGCATACACCGACGCCAATGGGCGCGCGTTTGATATCAATGGCACAACCGGAATCGCGCAGGCCATGGGTCAAGGCCTTGCCGCCGGCAGAGCCCTTCCGATCGATTCATTCAAGGCGGGAGGGATTGGTGGCGGTTATCGATTGGAGACCCTGCCGATTTCCGTCAATGCGCTGTATTCGCGCTCGACACTAAGAGTGGGGATGTCCCAGGGCACGATGAATGCTGCCGACCTTGGATTGAGCTGGCAAGCGACTCCTGCAACAGCCGTCAATATTGGTTACTCGTTCAGCAAATTCGAGAGGACAAAGTGGCATCAACTCAATCTTGGCAGCATGTATTACCTATCGAAGCGCACGCAGTTGTACGCGCTGTGGACGTACCAACATGCGGTCGATGGCGTCGCGGCAATGAACGTTGTGGGTATCTCCTCCGGACGTAACCAGTCAGTGGTTAGTGCCGGTATTCATACTTCATTCTGAAAGTGCCTGCGATGGCGCGCAAATTTGGTGGAGGTGTTTGGTGAAGTTCAACCTCAATGGCAGGCAAGTCACGTTCGACGGTGACGTCGAGACCCCGTTGCTGTGGGTGATCCGCGAACAGTTCAAGCTGACGGGCACGAAGTTTGGTTGCGGTATTGGTATGTGCGGCGCATGCACAGTACACCTCGATGGCGTGCCGGTGCGCTCGTGCTCGGTCCCAGTAAAGCACGTTACCGGCAGAACCGTAACGTCGATTGAAGGACTGTCGAAGAACCGATCTCATCCGATCCAGCTGGCATGGATCGAGAAGGATGTACCGCAGTGCGGCTATTGTCAGTCAGGGATGATCATGTCCGCTGCCGCACTGTTGAAAAACTATCCGAAACCTACAGATGAACAGATCGACCAGGCAATGACGAACCTGTGTCGATGCGCGACTTATCACCGAATTCGGGAGGCCATCCATGACGCCGCTTCAAAGAAATGACAGCAACGAAAGCTCGGATGTGAAGTCACCACAACGCCGCCGCTTGCTGAAAAGCGCCGTGGCACTTCTCGCGATCCCCGCGGCAGGAAGCCTGGCCATACCGGTCGTGTACTCATTGTCCGAGAAGCACTCCGGGACGCCCGCCGCGGAGGTCGAGGTCAGCGACTGGATCTGGATCGAGCCATCCGGCCATACCATCATCGGCGTGTCGCAGTGTGAGTTCGGCCAGGGCATCTATACAGGATTGCCGCAAGTGCTCGCGGACGAGATGGATGCAGACTGGGAGAACATCTCGGTCAAATTCGTCACTGCGCGAGACGCATATCGGAACGATGCCGGGGACGAGCCGCTGCAGCAATACACCGGCGCTTCCATGTCCATGACCTACTTCTTTGAGCGAATGCGCCTCGCCGGCGCGCAAGCCCGGGATGTGCTGCTGCGCGCGGGTGCGCAGCTGCTGGGGGTCCGCTCGTCCCAATGCACGACCCGAACGGGGCGTGTGATTCACCCCGCAACCGGGCGCAGCATCGGCTATGGCGAGGTGGTTGCGGATGCCATCAAACTGCGCATCAATCCACATCCGAGGATGAAGGTGCCCTCGGAGCATTCGCTGATCGGCAAGAACCTCCGTCGTGTAGACACACCGCCGAAAGTGGACGGTAGTGCGGTCTTCGGGATGGATGTCGAGGTGCCGGGCATGCTGATAGGCGCGGTGCGCATGGCGCCTAGCGTGACGGGTAGCATCGTGCGCATTCGCAACGAAGCCGAGATTCGCAAGCGCGAAGGCGTGAAGGCCATCGTGGTCACGTCACTGTGGCCGGTGCCCACGCGCAACACGGTAATCGTTGTTGCCAATTCCTATTGGACTGCCAAGCAGGCCCTGGATGCGCTGGATATCGAGTTCGACGCCGGTGCGGCACGAAATACATCGAGCGACCTGATCCGCAAGCAATTCATCGAGGGGCTTGATAGCAAGGATGCTCCCGTGGCGAGAAGGATCGGAAACCCGGAAGAAATCCTGAACGGACCGGGCAAGCGTGTCGTTGTTTCCGCCGACTACCACACGCCATATGTCACGCATGCCACCATGGAACCGGTCGTCGCCACCGTCGATGTCCGGGAAGGGGAGATCGAGGCCTGGGGTCCCTTCCAGGGACAGGATTTTCTTCGCGGGGAACTGGGGAAGGTATTTGGACTGCCCCCGGACAAGGTGACCGTCCACACAGTCTATCTCGGCGGCAGCTTTGGCCGGAAATACCTGCCTGACTTCGCGTTGCATGCGGCAGCCGCCTCAAAGGCTGTCGGCAAGCCCGTCAAGGTTATCCGCTCGAGGGAGGATGACACGCGGCACTCATACTATCGGCCCGGTGCCGCAGGCCGCTTTCGTGCAGTGCTGGGTGATGGCGGGATGCCGCTTGCCTTGCATGCGAGGATTTCCGGCCAGTCCCTGTACGGTGTGATCAAGCAGGACAAGATGGCCGCGGTCGGTGGATGGGATGAGACCATGGTCGAGTCGATATACGACCTGATCTATCGTGTGCCGCATCTCCTCGTCGATGCGGTCGATGTCAAGCAACCCATTCCGCTGAGCTTCCTGCGCAGTGTCGGCAGTACGTCAAGTGTGTTTTTCCTGGAGAGCTTCGTCAGCGAGCTTGCTCATGCGGCGGGCGCTGACGATTACCAATATCGACGAAAACTGCTTGCCGAGCAGCCACTGGCGCTTAGGGTGCTGGATGCGACAGCGAAGGCCGCGCAATGGGAACGCGAGGCGGGCCCGGGAGTTTTTCGCGGGATGGCATTCAATGTCTACACGGGGCGGGGAGAGGGCTTTCAGACCTACGTCGCTTTGGTCATCGAGCTTGAGGTCGTGCAGGGGCGAGTCAAGCTGAAGCGAGCCGTCTGCGGAGTCGATGCGGGGCGCGCGGTCAACCCGGGGCTGATCAAGGCCAATATGGAGGGCGGGATTGGCTTTGCGCTGACCAATACGTTCAAAAGCGAGCTCACCTTTGACAAAGGAGCCATCCGGCAAAGTAGCTTCCACGACTATCCGCTGCTGCAATTGGCGGAGATGCCGAACGTGGAAGTTACCATTCTTGAAAGTGACAGGCCGCCCCAGGGCTGTGGCGAGGTTGTGCTCGGACCGACGGCGCCGGCCGTAGCGAGTGCCATGTTCCATGCGACAGGGACGCGATTCCGGTCCATGCCCCTGCCTCAGTCTGTCTGAGGCCACGCGTATGGCTGCCGGCTACGGGACGTAGCCGGTATGAGCGCCGCCCCCCCATCGATCTTACCGCCATTGCATTCGCTGGGCGGGCCGGCAAGGCATGCCGCGTTGAGCCCGCGCGTCCGGCGCGGGCGGAGTAATGAAGACTTCACGTCGCGGTGTTGATAGAATGCCTTGGCGCGCGAGCGCTCCTGCACGCCAACACGTGCACCGATGCACCGGAATCCGGCAAGGTACGCCCATCCGGCATCCAGGCTCGCTACGCCGTGTATTCTGGCCTCCGTGCCCGTCCTCGATTCGCGATCACATCCAGCAATATGGCAACGAAAATTCCACTGAAGCGTACCGTGTCCACTGCCGACAAAGCGCGCCGTCGTGTCAGCGGGCGACCAACAGGTGAAGACACGGTCGGCAAGCAGGCAATCATTCAGAGCACTGTGGAATTGCTGAAGATAAGGGCGCCAGAACAACTCACGGTGCTTGAGGTGGCGGCGAAGGCCGGGGTGGCCAGAACGCTGGTTCGCTACTATTTTGGCGATCTCCACGGTTTGCTTCGCGAGGTGACGGAATGCCTGATGGGGCAATTGCAGGATCGCATGGAAGTCGTGATGCGTATGCAAGGCTCGGTGCGTGAGCGAGTACACCAGCGCCTTCTGCTACGCCTGGAATTCATGCGCGAGCATCCGTATTTCGAGCGCTTGGCGCTTGGCGAGATCTACTACGGGGAGGACGCTACCGAAGAGAACCCTGCGGGAAGCGCGCTGCAGCGCATCACCAAGCGCGGCTTGGAACTGACCGACATGATTCTCGAGGATGCGCAGGGGGCGAAGGTCGATGCCCGATTCCTTCACCTGGTGATACTGAGTGTGTCTGCATTCATTCCGAGCGCGCAACCGCTGCTCCATCATCTCTTCGGGACCGGGGAGGAATGCGAGCAGCAAGTAGATGCCTATCTCCAGTTCGTCTCGCGCATGCTCGCGGACGCGATCGATCAACAGCCCGAGCGCACAAAGCCATAAGCCTGGAAAGCTACGCTGCACGCCAAGGCGCCTGGATTGCCGCTCAGCACGCTCGCGCACTTGCCACTTCCGCGGTTGGCGCGTTGAGCACCTCGCTGAACCCGCTCAGGCCCCTCCCCCTCAATCAATATCTCTTGACGGAACTTCCCGTCACGCACTAAACTGAGCTTAATTGCCACATGTGGCAATTAAGCTCAGTCAGTGGTTTGCCCGCAGACGGATTGCCGGTCGGGCACAAGTGCTGAGGAGCCGGCACGCAAGTTGCGCCCCACGCCTGGTCGTGGCAGCGCATCGCGCGACTGGCGCTTTCCGGCTCGCCTGATCCTCGACGTACAGCACTGACTTCGTCTAAATCAAAAGGAAGAGACATCATATGAAAATCGACAATCTGACACCGGCGATCGGGTCCGAGATTCATGGAATCAATCTGGCCGACGCCGATCAAGTCAACAGTTGTGCCGATGACCTGCGCGCCGTTCTCGCAGAACGCCAGGTGATCTTCTTTCGCGATCAGGAGTTGACGCCTGAAGCGCAGGTTCGATTCGCCAAGATCTTCGGGCGCGTGGAAGCGGTTTCATCGACATTTCCCGCGCATCCCGAGAATCCGTATGTCGAGCTTCTTGTCAGTCAAGGAACACGGACAGGAACGGACATCTGGCATGCGGACCTGACCTGGCAAGAGTCGCCGCCTGCTGGTGCATGCCTGTACGCCGTGGATGTGCCCGAGACCGGCGGTGACACCATGTGGGCCAGCATGACCTCCGCTTTCGAGTCGCTGGCTCCGAACATGCAAATGTACTTGCGCGATCTGCGCGCGGTCCACAACTGGGAGGCCCCGGCACTGACAGACAACCTCAGGAAGCGGGATGCAACGGGTGGGCTGTACAAGGCGGCTCGCGAGAAATATGCGCCTCTGGAGCAGCCGGTGGTTCTTGACCATCCCGTGACCGGAAAACCGGTGGCTTTCGTGAATTCGCTCTATACAACCCATATTCGCGACGTCACGAATGACGAGAGCCGTGCGTTGATTTCCTTTCTTAGCGGCCTGGCGAAAGTTCCCGAATGGCAGGTTCGGTTCCGATGGAGAAAAGGCTCGGTTGCCGTATGGGACAACCTTGCCACGCAGCACTACGCGGTCAACGACTACCACCCCGAACCGCGCCGAATGCATCGCGTCGCCATTCGCTGACCACTTGAGTGCGAACTCGAATTCCTTCAGCAAACCACTTCGGTCCGCCAGATCCGGTCCGTCCAACTGAAATTAGTGACAATGAAAACCAAAGCTGCAATCGCCTGGAAAGCCGGCGCCCCGCTGACCGTGGAAGAAGTCGACCTGGACGGCCCGCGCGCCGGCGAAGTGCTGGTGGAGATCAAGGCCACGGGTATCTGCCATACCGACTACTACACCCTGTCGGGTGCCGACCCGGAGGGCATCTTCCCGGCCATCCTGGGCCACGAAGGCGCCGGCATCGTCACCGGCGTGGGCCCGGGCGTGACCTCGCTCAAGCCGGGCGACCACGTGATCCCCCTTTACACGCCGGAATGCCGCCAGTGCAAGTTCTGCCTGTCGCGCAAGACCAACCTTTGCCAGGCCATTCGCTCGACCCA
>NZ_JBXASU010000154.1:0-10856 GCF_058809705.1 Cupriavidus sp. MPR-AND1C
GGCGGGAAACACCGGTGCGCGATGCGAAGCGAGCCGTGAAGGTTCACCCAGGCCGTATGGGGCGCCTTTTTTGCCTACTTTTTTGGCAAGACAAAAAAGTAGGTCGCCGCCCCGCAGGGGTGGTGAAACTGCCGTTGAAGTTGACGTTAAGCAGTTGCAGTTGCCCTTGTCACTAAGCAACGGAAGCCAACTTGTTGTCATTTCAATCCCCGCCAAACCTCCCCTATCCCAGCCCCCAAACCCTTTTAGTGTATCCTTCAACCGATATCCACCCCGCGCTCGTCGCGCCATGAACGACCCTTATCCCAGTTCGAAGTCAGCCGACCGTCCCCGATCCCTGCTCGAACGGCTCTCGGATTTCATCTCTCCGGAGCCCGACTCCCGTGCCGAATTGCTTGAGGTGCTCCAGGATGCGCATGCGCGCAACCTGATCGACGCCGACTCGCTTTCCATGATCGAAGGCGTGTTCCAGGTATCCGAGCTCACCGCGCGCGACATCATGGTCCCCCGTGGCCAGATGGACACCGTCAATATCGCCGACGCGCCGGAGAGCTTCATTCCCTTCATGCGGCAGACAGCGCACTCGCGCTTTCCGGTCTATGAAGGCAGCCGCGACAACATCATCGGCATCCTGCTCGCCAAGGACCTCTTGCGGTACTACACCGATGAGGAGTTCGACCTGCGCGAGACCTTGCGCCCGGCGGTGTTCATTCCCGAGTCCAAGCGCCTCAATATCCTGTTGCGCGACTTCCGCATCAACCGCAACCACATCGCCATGGTGGTGGACGAGTACGGCGGCGTCGCCGGCCTGGTCACCATCGAAGACGTGCTGGAGCAGATCGTGGGCGACATCGAGGATGAGTTCGACCTCGACGAAGACCACGACAACATCGTGCAGTTGCCCGATGGCAGCTGGCGCGTGCATGGACTGACCGAAATCGAGCAGTTCAACGAAACCTTCGGCACGCAATTCTCGGATCACGACGTCGATACCGTGGGCGGCTTGCTGAGCAACCACCTGGGTCACGTGCCGCATCGCGGCGAAGTGGTGGTGTTGCCGCCGATGCGCTTCGAAGTCCTGCGTGCCGACGCCCGCCAGGCGCACCTGATGCTGGTGCGCCGCGAGGCCCCGCTCACCCCGCCCGACGTGGACGGCGTATGAAGCGCGTTGTCCAGGCATGGTCCGGCGCCGCCAGCGCCGGACGCGATGACGCGCGCGGCGTGAGCCTGCCTCGCCTGCTGCTGGCTGCCGTGCTGGGTGTGGCCCATACCCAGGCCTACGCGCCGCACACCTGGTGGTGGCTGCAACTGCTGTCGCTGGCGGGGCTGGTGGCACTGGTCGCCGATGCGCCGCGCACCCGTGGCGCGGCCGCCACCGGCTACGCCTTCGGCCTCGGCTGGTTCCTCTCCGGCATCTGGTGGCTCTATATCAGCATGCACGTCTATGGCGAGATGCCGGCGTGGATGGCGATGCTTGCCGTGCTGCTGTTCGGCGCCTTCCTCTCGCTCTACCCGGCACTGGCCGCCGCCACGTGGCACTGGCTGACCGCCCGCCGTACGCGGACAACCGCATCGGCGCTGCTTGCGCCACTCGCCTTTGGGGCGGCCTGGGGGCTGTCGGAATGGCTGCGCGGCGTGGTCTTCACCGGCTTTCCGTGGCTGTCGAGCGGCTACGCCCATACCGATGGCCCGCTGGCCGGCTTCGCACCGCTGGTGGGCGTCTATGGCATCGGCGCGCTGGCCGCGACCGTGGCCGCCTTGCTGGTGGCCGCCGCGCGTGGCTTTGGCCGTGGTCGCGATGAGCGCGCCAACCCGCATGGCATGCGTGCCGGCGCAATCGCCCTGGCGGCCGCCGTGGCACTGCCGCTGGCAGGCACCGCGCTGGTGCCGATCGCCTGGACCACGCCTGCCGGCAAGCCCATTTCGGTGCGGCTGCTGCAAGGCAACGTGGCGCAGGACATCAAGTTCGAGCCGGTCGGCGTGCAGCGCTCGCTCGAGCTTTATCGTGACCTGATCACCGCCGCCCCGGCCGATCTGGTCGTGACGCCGGAGACGGCGTTCCCGGTGATCTTGCAGGACCTGCCGGTGGACATCGCCATCGCGGTGCGCGACTTCACCGTGGCTAGCGGCACCACCGTGCTGTTCGGCGCCGCCGGCGCGGATTCGCCGGTCGATTTCACCAACAGCGTCTTTGGCCTGGGCCCGCTGACCGAGCGGCTGTACCGCTACAACAAGCACCACCTGGTGCCGTTCGGCGAGTTCATCCCCTTCGGCTTTCATTGGTTCGTCAACATGATGAAGATGCCGCTGGGGGATTTCCGCCGCGGCGGGCTAGACCAGACGCCGCTGCCGGTGCGCGGCATCCTGGTGGCACCCAACATCTGCTACGAGGATCTGTTCGGCGAGGAAATCGCCGAGACCCTGCGCAGCCAGAAGGTGCCGGCCAATATCCTGGCCAACGTGACCAACCTGGCGTGGTTTGGCGACACCATCGCGCTGGACCAGCATCTGCAGATCTCGCGCATGCGCGCGCTGGAAACGCGCAGGCCGATGCTGCGCTCGACCAATACCGGCATGACGGCCGTGGTGACGCCGGACGGGGTGGTGGCGGAACAACTACCGACCTTCACCGTCGGCACGCTCACCGCCAATGTGCAGGGCACGCAGGGTTTCACCCCCTACGTGCGTTGGGGCAATGTACCGGCGCTGGCGGCATGCCTGCTGGTGCTGGCACTGGCGGCCTGGCGCCGCCGCCGGCAAGGCTGACGATAGTCCGGGCCGGCCTGCGCCGGCCCCATCGCCAGGCCTGTCGTCAGGCCGACGCCGCTACGGCCGAGAGCAGGGCGGCGGCAATCATCACGGCAATGGCGACGAGATAAGGCTTGCGAGAAAGTAGCGACATGACCGGTGTCCCCGTAACTGGATTGATTCAAACGGTTGCGGCTGTTATGCACAGCTCTGCCTAATACTGTATACAAAAACACTAACGGCCAGTATCCGGCAGGCCTTTAGCACCCTTCGGTGTTTACCCGATTCGTTGCAAAACGCCGACACCACATGCCAGCCCCGCGGGCGGGATTGGATGCCCTGACGTATGCAAGGGCCGTGCCGATGGCTGGCGGCGGCAAAAAAACCGATAGAATTCAGGGTTTGGCACGATCTTCGTGAGGCGCCGCGGCAACTTTGCCGCCACGCCGTCCGCCCTTGCTTGCTGGCCTGCGTGCAGGCCCTTACTAGTCTTCGCCTATGCTGACCTTCCAACAAATGATCCTCACCCTGCAGGCCTACTGGGACCGGCAGGGTTGTGCACTCTTGCAACCTATCGATCTGGAGGTCGGCGCTGGCACCTCGCACGTGCACACCTTCCTGCGCGCGATCGGCCCGGAACCGTGGCGAGCCGCCTATGTGCAGCCGTCGCGCCGCCCCAAGGACGGGCGCTATGGCGAGAACCCCAACCGCCTGCAGCACTACTACCAGTATCAGGTGGTGCTCAAGCCAGCACCCGAGAACATCCTGGAGCTGTACCTCGGCTCGCTGGAAGCGCTGGGCCTGGACCTTAAGCAAAACGACATCCGCTTCGTCGAGGACGACTGGGAGAACCCCACCCTCGGCGCCTGGGGCCTGGGCTGGGAAGTCTGGCTCAACGGCATGGAAGTCACTCAATTCACGTACTTCCAGCAGGTTGGCGGCATCGACTGCAAGCCCATTACCGGCGAGATCACCTACGGCATCGAGCGCCTGGCGATGTACCTGCAGAAGGTCGAGAACATCTATGACCTGGTGTGGACCGAGTGGGAAGAAAACGGCAAGACGCGCCGCCTGACCTATGGCGACGTCTATCACCAGAACGAAGTGGAGCAATCCACCTACAACTTCGAGCAGAGCAACACCGAGATCCTGTTCCGCCACTTCGCTGAGTACGAGTCCGAGGCCAAGCGCCTGATGGGTGGCGCCGAAGCCACGCAGCAGGATGCACCGGCCGAAGTCGCCAAGCGCCTGGCGCTGCCGGCCTACGAGCAACTGCTCAAGGCCGCACACACGTTCAACCTGCTGGATGCGCGCGGCGCGATCTCGGTCACCGAGCGCGCGGCCTACATCGGCCGCATCCGCAACCTGTCGCGGCTGGTGGCCCAGGCCTACTACGACTCGCGCGAGTCGCTCGGCTTCCCGATGTGCGACCGCGAGGCCACCGCATGACCCGCGCAGCGCGCAGCGCGCTATGCCGAGGCGCTGCCCTGGCACTGCTGGCCTTGGGGGCGCATGGCGCCGCCCAGGCCACCGCGCCGATGCCGAGCCCACAGGTGCTGTACCTGCCGGCCGACCTGTCCAATGTGTGCGAGGCCAATCCGCAGGCCCTGCAGCAGGCGATCGACCGGCACTGGCATGGCGCTTTCGGCCCGAACAACTCGCTGGACCAATGGACCCAGCTGGTGCGCACGTTCTCGTGCGATCTCTCGGGCTCCAAGGACCTGGGCTGGCACCGCGTGCCGCTGCGCGCCTATGAAAGCGCGATCCGCTACCCGCTCTCGTGGGTTGAGACCGAGACGGTCAACGGGCGGGTGCGCAGGCAGATCAAGACGTACTACTCGGCCGCGCAGCTGCCGCCCAGGATCGACTTCTGGGTGAGCGGGCGCATCGACGAGATCCGCTACGACAAGCGGCTGCGCCGCCTCGATGCCCGCTTCTTCGCGCCCCGTCCCGCCCCCGGTGGCCGTGGCGGCAGCGCAAGCGGCGGCACCAATGGCACCAGCGCAGACACGCAGTGCGTAGCAACCACGCTGCAATTTCGCCAGCAAAACGGCCTGTGGCTGTTGTCCGGCGTAGAACCTACTATTGCACCGCGCTGCTAAAACGCAGCGCGTGCCACAACTTGTTGGAAACGATTCATGTCGCAACTCCTGACCGATTCGAACGATACGCTGCTGATCGAACTGCTCACCGAAGAGCTGCCGCCCAAGGCGCTGGCACGCTTGGGCGACGCCTTCGCGCAGGGCCTCTTCGCCGGCCTCTCCGAGCGTGGCTTGGTAGGTGACGGTGCCGCCGTGACCGCGTTCGCCACGCCGCGCCGGCTGGCTGCGCTGGTCACCAAAGTGCGCCGTAACGCGCCAGACCGCGAGCAGCGCGAGAAAGTGCTGCCGCTGACCGTGGCGCTGGACGCCAGCGGCCAGCCCACCGCCCCGCTGGCCAAGAAACTGGCCGCCCTGGCCAAATCGGTGGGCGTCGAGGCAATCGACTGGCAAACCCTGGAACGCGCCTCCGATGGCAAGGCCGAGGCCTTCTTCTACCGCTACACCGCGCGCGGCGCCGAACTGGGCGCGGGGCTGCAGGCAGCGCTGGACGACACCATCGCCAAGCTGCCCATCCCCAAGGTGATGAGCTACCAGCGCCCGGACGGCAGCACGGTGCATTTCGTGCGTCCCGCGCACGGTTTGATCGCACTGCTTGGCACCGAGGTGGTGCCGCTCAGCGTGCTGGGGCTGCAAGCGGGCCGGACCACGCGCGGCCACCGCTTCCTCTCCAGCGGTGAGATCGAGATCGCGCATGCAGGCGAATACGCCGCCGTGCTGGCGTCGCAAGGCCACGTGCTGGCCAGCTACGCGGATCGCCGCGAACGCATCCGCACCGCGCTGCTGGAGCAAGCGGGCGCCGACCAGGTCGTGATGCCCGATGCGCTGCTCGACGAAGTCAACTCACTGGTGGAATGGCCGGTGGTCTATCCTTGCCACTTCGAGGAGGTCTTCCTCGAGGTGCCGCAGGAATGCCTGATCCTGACCATGCAGACCAACCAGAAGTACTTTGCGCTGACCGATGCCGCGGGCCACCTGCGCAACCGTTTCCTGGTGGTTTCCAACCTGGCCACCGATACGCCGGAGTCCATCATCAGCGGCAACGAGCGCGTCGTGCGCCCGCGCCTGGCGGACGCCAAGTTCTTCTTCGACCAGGACCGCAAGAAGACCCTTGCCTCGCGCGTGCCGCAACTGGCCAACGTGGTCTATCACAACAAGATCGGCACGCAGCTTGACCGCGTGCAGCGCCTGCAGCAGATCGCCGGACACATCGCCGACGCGCTGGGCGCAGCCGGCATTGCCGTGGAAAAGGCTGCCGCCATGCGTGGGGCCGAACTCGCCAAGGCCGACCTGCTGACCGACATGGTGGGCGAATTCCCGGAACTGCAAGGCACCATGGGCACGTACTACGCGCGCCACGACGACGAAGCGCAGAGCGTGGCGCTGGCCTGCTCGGAGCACTACCGCCCGCGCTTTGCCGGCGACGCCCTGCCGGGCAGCCCGGTGAGCCTGGCCGTGGCGCTGGCCGACAAGCTGGAAACGCTGGTCGGCATCTGGGGCATCGGCCTGTCGCCCACCGGCGAGAAGGACCCGTTCGCGCTGCGCCGCCACGCGCTGGGCATCCTGCGCATGCTGGTCGAAACCCCGCTGCCGCTGTCGATCGACGCGCTGCTGGAACTCACCCAGCAAGCCTTCGCCGGCATTGCCGCAGTCAAGCCGGCGCAAGCCGCGATTGCCGATTTCCTGTACGACCGCCTGCGCGGCTACCTGAAGGACAAGGGCTACACCACCCATGAGGTCGAAGCCGTGGTGAGCCTGCGCCCGCAGCGCCTGGACGATATCCTGGCCCGCCTGGAAGCGGTGCGTACCTTTGCCGCCCTGCCCCAGGCCGAGGCGCTGGCCGCAGCCAACAAGCGCATCACCAACATCCTGCGCAAGAACACCGAGCCCGTGGGTACGGTGCAGCCGGCCCTGCTCCAGGAAGCCGCCGAAAGCGCGCTGCACAAGGCGGTGGAAAGCGTGCGTCCGCAAGTGGATGCCGCCTTCGCCAATGGCGACTTCGCCACCGCGCTGCGCGACCTGGCGCAGCTGCGCGAAGCGGTCGACCAGTTCTTCAACGATGTCATGGTGATGGCCGAAGACCCGCAACTGCGCGCCAACCGGCTCGCACTGCTGGCCTCGCTGCATGTGCTGGCCAATCGCGTGGCCGACATCTCCAAGCTGGCCGCGTAAGCGGCCCGGCACCACAACCGGAAGCCATCATGCCGCAGACACCGCCCAAGCTTGTCGTGCTCGATCGCGACGGGGTCGTCAACCTCGACAGCGACCAGTTCATCAAGACGCCGGACGAATGGATCCCCATCGATGGAAGCCTGGAAGCAATCGCGGCGCTCAACCAGGCCGGCTATCGCGTGGTGATCGTCAGCAACCAGTCCGGCATCGGCCGCGGCCTGTTCGAGATGAGCGCGCTCAACGCCATGCACGAGAAGATGCACAAGGCGCTGGCCAACCTGGGCGGGCGCGTCGACGCGGTCTTCTTCTGCCCGCATACGGCGGCGGATGGCTGCGATTGCCGCAAACCCAAGCCCGGCATGCTTGAGCAGCTGGCTGAGCGCTTCGGCGTCGAGCTCAAGGGCGTGCCGCTGGTGGGCGACTCCCTGCGCGACCTCGAAGCCGGGCTGGCGGTAGGCTGCGCCCCGCACCTGGTGCTGACCGGCAAAGGCCCCAAGACCGAGAAAAAGGGCGGCCTGCCGCCCGGCACGCTGATCCACGACGACCTGCGCGCCTTTGCGCGCTGGCTGCTCACCGGCGATGGCGCTCCGCGCCAGGCCGGTTCCTGAACCCAACTCCCGCACCGATGATTTTTCTCCGCTCCTTGCTGTTCGCGTTGTTCCTCCTGGTGCTGACGCCGCCCTATGCCTGCGCGTGCTTCATCGTCTTTCCGTTCATGAACGCCGACCGCCGCTACCGCTTCGTGCGCGGCTGGCCGCGGCTGGTGACCGGTGCGGCGGCGCTGATCTGCGGCATCCGCTACCGCTATGAAGGCCGCGAGCATTTCGATGCCATGCTCGACAAGCCGGTGGTGGTGCTGTCCAAGCACCAGTCGGCGTGGGAAACCGTGGCCTACCTGGCCACCATGCCCAAGCCGATGTGCTTCGTGTTCAAGCGCGAACTGCTGATGGTGCCCTTCTTCGGCTGGGCGCTGGGCATGCTCAAGATGGTGCACATCAACCGCAAGGAAGGCACCCGTGCCTTCGCCTCAGCGGTGCGCCAGGGCCGCGAGCGGCTGGCCGAAGGCGCCTGGATCATCATGTTCCCGGAAGGCACGCGCACCCCGTCGGGCCTGGAGAAAACACGCTACAAGAGTGGCGGCGCACGCCTTGCGGTGGAGACCGGCGCATGGGTAATCCCGATGGCGGTCAACTCCGGCCGCCTGTGGCCACGCAACTCGTTCCTCAAGTACCCGGGCCTGATCACGGTCTCCGTCGGCGCGCCGATTTCTTCAGCCAACAAGACGGCCGACCAGGTCAATCAAGAGGTTGAGGCGTGGATCGAACAAGATATGCGTAGAATCGACGCCGAGAGCTACCGGAGCAGAACGCCCGCATGAAATTGCTGCGCCCGACCCCCGACTCCCCCGGTTCCCAGATGGAGCTGCCGCTGTCCGACGCCCTAGCAGGCGAGGACAGGGGGCCAGGCATGGTGCCAGGCGGGTTGGCGCCGGCGCAGCCCAACTCCCCGGCGGCGCAGCCCTGGCCCCAGCCGCAGCCCAATGCACGACGGCTGCTGGTGGGCGAGCGCGCCGTGCACTACACGCTCAAGCGCTCGTCGCGCCGTACCATCGGCTTCACCGTGGACGACCGCGGCCTGTCCATCACGGCACCGCGCTGGGTCACGCTGACCGACATCGAGTCGGCCATTCTGGAAAAACAGCGCTGGATCTTCAACAAGCTGGGCGAATGGCAGCACCGCGAAGCCCGCCGCGTGCTGCCCACCGTGCAATGGCGCGACGGCGCCAGCCTGCCCTTCCTGGGCAAGCCAATCACGCTGCAGCTGGAGTCTCCCGCCGGCGTGCTGCTGTTCGATGCCCAGGCCTGCATCCTGCATCTCGCGCTGCCCGTGCATGCCGACGAGCAGCAGATCAAGGATCGCGTGCAAGGCTGGCTGCAACACCAGGCACGACGCCTGCTGGCACAGCGGCTCGATATCTACGCGGAAAAGCTCGGCGTGCGGCATAGCGCGTTTGCGCTGACCTCCGCCGCCACGCGCTGGGGCAGTTGCACCGCCGACGGCAAGATCCGCCTGAACTGGCGTTTGATGCATTTTCCGCTGTCGATGATCGACTACGTGGCCGCCCACGAGCTGGCGCATCTCAAGGAGATGAACCACAGCCCGAGGTTCTGGGATACGGTGGCATCGATCTTTCCGGAGTTCCGTGATGCCCGCGCGCAATTGCGGGCCCACCCACCCGAGTTGCTGCCCACGTTCTAGGCTGGGCCCTTGATTTAAAACGGGAAAATGGCACACCTGTGCCAAGGCAAACCTATTGCTTCCATCCCGTTTAGAATAATCGACCTATCCCAAGACAATATCAGGCCTGTCCCAAAATGCGACTCCTCCACACCATGCTCCGCGTCGGCGACCTGCAACGCTCGATCGACTTCTACACCCGCATCCTCGGCATGCAGCTGCTGCGCGAGAGCGACAACACCGAATACAAATATCGCCTCGCCTTCGTCGGCTACGGCCCGGAATCCGAAACCGCCGTGCTCGAGCTGACCTATAACTACGGCGTGGAAAAGTACGAGATGGGCACCGCCTACGGCCATATCGCGCTGGAAACCGATAACGCGGCAGCCACGTGCGAGCGCATCCGCGCCGCCGGCGGCAATGTCGTGCGCGAGGCCGGCCCGGTCAAGGGCGGCACCACGGTGATCGCTTTCGTCGAAGACCCGGACGGCTACAAGATCGAGCTGATCGAGCGCAATTCCACGCGCGACGCCAGCCGTCCTTGAGGTGAGCGCGTCGCTGCCAAGCCGGCGCCCGCTCGACGGCACAGCCGTCACGCTGATGGTCATCCTGTGCGTGGCTTGGGGACTGCAGCAAGTGGTCATCAAGGCGACGGCGCCACTGATGGGCGCCGTGCTCCAGGCCGGCGTGCGCTCGGCGGTGGCAGCCGTGCTGGTGTTCGGCTTTGCCGCCTGGCGCCGCACGCCGCTGTGGCAACACGACGGCACGCTGGGCGCCGGGCTGCTGGCTGGCCTGCTGTTCGGCGCCGAGTTCTTCTGCATCTTCATCGGGCTCGGCCACACCACGGCTTCGCGCATGGCGGTGTTCCTCTACACCGCGCCCATCTTTACCGCACTCGGCCTGCATCTGAGCGTCGCCGGCGAACGCCTGCGGCGCGGGCAATGGTTGGGCGTCGGGCTGGCCTTCTGCGGCATGGCGCTGGCCTTTGCCGATGGCATCGCCACGCCGGCCGCGCATGGCGGCAGCACGTTGCCGGGCGATGCGCTGGGGATCCTGGCCGGCTTGCTCTGGGCCGCTACCACGGTGGTGGTGCGCGCCAGCCGGCTGGCTTCGGCAGCGCCCAGCAAGACGCTGCTCTATCAACTTGCAGTGTCTGCGGTGATGCTGCTGTCCATGGCGCTTGCAGCCGGGCAGCATCTGCATGCGCGCGTCGACGGCTTGGTGGTGGCCAGCCTGTTCTACCAGTCGGTGCTGATTGCGTTCGCCAGCTACCTGACGTGGTTCTGGCTACTGCGGCAGTACCTGGCTTCGCGCTTGTCGGTGTTTTCGTTTTTGACGCCGCTGTTCGGGGTGGCGTTTGGCGTGGTGCTGATGCATGACGCCGTGGGCATGCGGTTTGCGATTGCCGCGGTGCTGGTGTTGGGGGGGATTGTTTTGGTGAATCGGCGGGAGTAAAGGGGCTGGGTGGGGAGGTGGCTGCAACTGCAACTGCAAAATCAACTTCAGATTCAAGGGCTTAACTGCAAAATCAACTGCAGTTTCACCACCCCTGCGGGGCGGCGACCTACTTTTTTTTCTTGCCAAAAAATTAGGCAAAAA
>NZ_JBXASU010000155.1:0-10821 GCF_058809705.1 Cupriavidus sp. MPR-AND1C
CTGCCCCCCTTACCCCCCAAACGCAGCCGCAGCCCGCTGCAACCGATCCCGCACCGCATCCCACTCATGCCCAGCCGGCAAGGCCTCAAACACCAGCCGCGCAAACCCATCCCCATCCAGCCGGCGCAACAAGCGATAAAGCGCACGCGCATAACCCTCGGCATCGGCGGGCGCCTGCACCCACACACATCGCGGATCGGCCGCCGCCTGAACACCAACCCACGCCACGCGCGCGTCGGCGGGCAAATCGGCCAGTTGCGCAGGCAGATCCGCGGCCGAGCACAAGGCCAACGGCGTATGCGGTGCATAGTGCGCCTTGAGCGTGCCTGACGCGCGCGGCGCGGCAGCGTCCGGCGGCAACGGCGTGACGCCCAGCACCTGCGCCATCATGGCCGGCGTGATGGCGCCCGGGCGCAGCAGCACCGGGCCAATGCCCTGCTCCAGCCGCGACAGGTCCACGATGGTCGATTCAATGCCAACCTCAACGCCGTCGCCTTCAAGCACGAAGACCGCGTCGCCAAACTCGTCGCGCACGTGCTGCGCCGTGGTCGGGCTAACCTGCCCGAACTTGTTCGCGGACGGCGCGGCAATGCCGCCGCGGCCACGCTTGAAGCGGCTCAGCAGCGCCTGCGCAACCGGATGCGACGGGCAACGCAGGCCAATGCTGTCCTGGCCGCCGGCGACCGCCGCCGGGATATGCTCGGCGCGCTTGAGGATCAGCGTGAGCGGGCCTGGCCAGAAGGCGTCGATCAGGTCTTGCGCGGCCGGCGGCACATCGTCCACCCAGTAGCTGATGTCGCCACCATCCACCACGTGCACGATGATCGGGTGATTGGGCGGGCGTCCCTTGGCCGCGTAGATGCGGGCGATGGCCTCGGGGTTTTCCGCGTCGGCGCCCAGGCCGTAGACCGTCTCGGTCGGGAAGGCGACCAGTTCGCCGGCCTCCAGCAGTTGGACCGCTTGGTCAAGTTCGGCGGACGTGGGCATGCGCGACATCGGGGATCTCTGGGGTGGCGTTACTACGGAGCAACGAAGCTACGGAACTATGGGGCTGCGAAAGCAGGAAAACGGAAAAGCCCGGCGCATGCGCCGGGCAAGCCATCATGGCGCAATGTGCAGCGCCGTCAGGGCCGCATCGAAGGCGCGCTCGGCATCGGCCGCCGCGCCGCCCACGCAATTCACGTGCCCCATCTTGCGCGAGGGGCGCGCATCGCTCTTGCCGTACAAGTGCAGCTTGGCGCCGGGCTGGGCCACGACTTCGTCCCAGGCCGGCGTGCGTTCCAGGCCGAATTCGAACCACACATCGCCCAGCAGGTTTAGCATCTTGCCGGCCGAATGCTGGCGCGTGCTGCCCAGCGGCAGGCGCGCCATGGCGCGCACCTGCTGCTCGAACTGGCTGGTCTCGCAGGCGTCCATGGTGATATGGCCGGAGTTGTGCGGGCGCGGCGCCATTTCGTTGGCGACCAGCGAGCCATCGGTCAGCACGAAGAACTCGATGCACAGCACGCCCACGTAGCCCATCTCGGTGGTGATGGTGGCGGCCGCGGCGCGGGCGCGCGCGGCGATCTCGTCGGAGACGCTGGTGGACGGCATCACGGTGGAGAACAGGATGCCGTCGCGGTGCACGTTTTCGGCGAGTGGCCAGGTGGCGGTGGTGCCGTCGGCAGCGCGCGCGGCCAGTACCGAGACCTCGTAGGCCAGCGGCAACATCTTTTCCAGCACACACGGCACGTGCTGCATCGCGCGCCACGCTGCGCGCACGTCTTCGCGGGTCCTGACGCGGGCCTGGCCCTTGCCGTCATAGCCCATGCGCGCGGTCTTGAGGATGCCGGGCAGCAGGTCCTCGGGCACCTGGTCGACGTCGGCGTCGTGCTGGATCACCCAGTGCGGCGCGGTGGGCACGCCGGTGCGCTCGGCGCAGGAAGCGAAGAACTTCTTCTCGCCGATACGGTTCTGCGCGATCGACACGCAATAGCCGCGCGGCGCGACGAAGGCGCCGAGCTGCTCCAGCCGGTCGAGCGAGAGCGAGGGCACGTTCTCGAACTCGGTGGTCACCGCCGGGCACAGCTCGGCCATCTCGGCCAGCGCGGCTTCATCCGTATAGGCCGCGCAGATGTGCTTCTCGGCAATCGTGCCGGCCGGGCTGTCCTGGTCCGGATCGAGCACGCAAACCTTGTAGCCCATCGACTGCGCGGCATGGGTGAACATGCGGCCGAGCTGGCCGCCGCCCAGCATGCCTAGCCAGGCGCCGGGCAGCACCGGCGCGCTGGGATTGTCGATGCCGAACTCGGCACGCGACTCCGGCGTGTGGGCTTCGACCAGGTGGGGATGGATATCGGTTGGCATTGCGCGTCTTTCCGGATTCGGGGGCTTGGGGCTGGTCGGTATGCGTGCGAATGTGCGTATTACACCGGCAGCGTCATGGCGCGGGCAGCTTCGGTCTGCTTGGCGCGGAACGCCTCCAGGGCGGCGGCCAGCGCGTCGTCGGTGGTGGCGAGCGTGGCGATGGCGTGCAGCGCGGCATTGGCTGCGCCCGCTTCGCCGATGGCGAAGGTGGCAACCGGCACGCCCTTGGGCATCTGCACGATCGACAGCAGCGAGTCCTCGCCACGCAGGTAGCGCGACGGCACCGGCACGCCGAACACCGGCACGATGGTCTTGGCGGCGATCATGCCGGGCAGGTGCGCGGCACCGCCGGCACCGGCGATGATGGCGCGCAGGCCCCGCTCGCGCGCGGTGGCGGCGTACTCGAACATGTCGTCGGCCATGCGGTGGGCGGAGACCACGCGTGCCTCGAAGGCCACGCCGAAATCCTTCAGCATGGCGACCGCGTTCTGCATCACGTCCCAGTCGGAACTGCTGCCCATCACAACGCCGACCAGCGGCTTGGCTGTATTGCTCACGTCAAATCCTTAAATATCGGTCCGGCGCCTGGTGGCGCCAGTTCTCGCCATCCGGCGAAAATTACTGCAGTTCCTCGCCGGTCAGGCGCGTCAGCGCCTCGCGGTACTTGGCGGCGGTCTTCTCGATCACGTCGGCAGGCAGTGCGGGCGCCGGGGCGGTCTTGGGCCAGGGCTTGCCGTCGATGCGCACGGCTTCCAGCCAGTCGCGCACGAACTGCTTGTCGAAGGACGGCGGGTTGGTGCCGACTTCATACGAGTCCGCGGGCCAGAAGCGCGAGGAGTCGGCGGTCAGCACTTCGTCCATCAGCGTCAGCGTGCCGTTCTCGTCCAGGCCGAACTCGAACTTGGTGTCGGCGATGATGATGCCGCGGGTGGCGGCGTAGTCGGCGGCTTCCTTGTACAGGCGGATCGAGATATCGCGCATCTGGCGGGCCAGGTCGGCGCCGATGCGCTCTTCCGTTTCAGCAAAGGAGATGTTCTCGTCGTGCTCGCCCATCTCGGCCTTGGCGGCCGGGGTGAAGATCGGCTCGGGCAGCTTCTGCGCGTTCTGCAGGCCGGCGGGCAACTCGATGCCGCACACGCTGCCCGTGGCCTGGTAGTCCTTCCAGCCGCTGCCGGCCAGGTAGCCGCGCACCACGGCTTCCACCAGGATCGGCTTGAGGCGCTTGACCACCACGGCACGGCCTTGCACCTGCTCGACTTCGGCCGGGCTCACCACGGTCTCGGCGGCAATGCCGGTTTCGTGGTTCGGCACGATGTGAGCCAGCTTCTTGAACCAGAAGTTGGCCATCTGGTTGAGCACGCGGCCCTTGGCCGGGATCGGCTCGCCCAGGATGACGTCGAAGGCCGACAGGCGGTCGGTGGTGACGATCAGCAGCTTGTCGTCGCCCACGGCGTAGTTGTCGCGGACCTTGCCGTGGCCGAGCAGCGGCAGCGAAGTGATGGAGGACTGGTAGAGAGCGTTCGACATGGTGTTTCGGTGGTTCGGTGGTTCCGATGGAAGGCACTAACAGAATGATTCTGGCGCCTGGCCAGAACAACTGCTTCGCTTCATTTTGTTAGCGCTTTTCAGCGCCCCGGCACCGGGGCCTGAAAAGCGTCGTCCCCGCACCTCCCCGTTTGACGGGATCGGAGCTGGGACGGCACGGGGTCCTGCTTACTGCACGACCTGGGCGAGTTCGCCCGACTTGTACTTCTGCGCGATGGCGTCGAGCGAGACCGGCTTGATCTTGGCGGCCTGGCCTTCGCAGCCGAAGGCGACGTAGCGTGCCTTGCAAACCAGCTTGGCGGCTTCGCGGGCCGGCTTCAGGTATTCGCGCGGGTCGAACTTGCTCGGGTTCTCGGCAAAGAAGCGGCGGATCGCGCCGGTCATGGCAAGGCGGATATCGGTGTCGATATTGATCTTGCGCACGCCATACTTGATGGCTTCCTGGATTTCCTCGACCGGCACGCCGTAGGTTTCCTTCATGTCGCCACCGAACTGGCGGATTTCCGCGAGCAGTTCCTGCGGGACCGACGACGAGCCGTGCATCACCAGGTGGGTGTTGGGGATGCGGGCATGGATTTCCTTGATGCGGTTGATCGCCAGGATATCGCCAGTGGGCTTGCGGGTGAACTTGTAAGCGCCGTGCGAAGTGCCGATGGCGATCGCCAGCGCGTCCAGCTGGGTGGCCTTGACGAAGTCGGCGGCTTGCTCAGGGTCGGTCAGCAGCATGGAATGGTCCAGCTTGCCTTCGGCGCCGATGCCGTCTTCCTCGCCGGCTTCGCCGGTCTCGAGCGAGCCCAGGCAGCCAAGCTCGCCTTCCACGGTCACGCCGATGGCGTGCGAGAGCTGCACCACCTTGCGGGTCACTTCGATGTTGTACTCGTAGTCGGACGGGGTCTTGCCGTCTTCGCGCAGCGAGCCGTCCATCATCACCGAGGAGAAGCCCAGGTCGATGGCGGCCTGGCAGATCGCCGGCGACTGGCCGTGATCCTGGTGCATCACCACCGGGATGTGCGGATAGGCTTCCACAGCGGCTTCGATCAGGTGGCGCAGGAAGTGCTCGCCGGCGTACTTGCGTGCGCCTGCGGAGGCTTGCATGATCACCGGCGCATTGACTTCGTCCGCGGCCTGCATGATGGCCTGAACCTGTTCCAGGTTGTTCACGTTGAAGGCGGGCAGCGCGTAGCCGTTTTCGGCGGCGTGGTCGAGCAGCTGGCGCATCGATACGAGTGGCATGTCAAACTCCTAAAGAAAGAATGGGGTGTCTCGTTGAATGATCTGGTCGATCTGGTCGATCTGGTCGATCTGGTCGATCTGGTCGTTCTTTGCTGTTCGCGCAAGACGCCGTCTCAACGCGATTTATCGTGGGTGATCCTGTGCGCTCGAGCGCCGGCGGTCTGTCCGGCGCGGCACATATCAGGCGCCAACCCGGACAATCTTCAGCGTATTCGTGCCACCCGGCTGGCCCATCGGCTCGCCAATGGTCAGCACGATAAAGTCGCCGCGCTGCACAACGCCGCGCGACAGCAGTAGTTCCTCAGCCTGTTCCAGCGCGGTGTCCCGGTCGGCGCTGGCTTCCAGCGGCAGCGGCACCACATTGCGGTAGAGCTGCATCTTGCGCTGCGACGCCAGGTTGGGCGTCATTGCGTAGATCGGCACATGGATGCGATGCCGGCTCATCCACAGCGCGGTGGCGCCGGAATCGGTCAGCGCGGCAATGGCCTTTACCTGCAAATGATAGGCGGTGAACAGTGCGCCCATGGCGATCGACTGGTCGATGCGGCCAAAGGTCTGGTTGAGAAAATCGGTGTCGAGCTGGACCACCTCGGACTTCTCCGCCTCGACGCAGACCGCAGCCATGGCTTCCACGGTTTCCACCGGATAGCGGCCGGCGGCGGTCTCGGCAGACAGCATCACGGCATCGGTGCCGTCCAGCACGGCGTTGGCCACGTCCGACACCTCGGCGCGCGTGGGCACCGGGTTGACGATCATGCTCTCCATCATCTGGGTGGCGGTGATGGTCAGCTTGTTGGCCTCGCGCGCCAGCCGGATCATGCGCTTTTGCAGCGCGGGCACGGCCGCGTTGCCCACTTCCACGGCCAGGTCGCCGCGGGCCACCATGATGCCGTCGGAGGCCTGCAGGATCTCTTCCAGCACGCCCGGGCGGATCGCTTCGGCGCGCTCGATCTTGGCGATCATGCGGGCCTTGTGCTGGTGCGGCTGGCCGGCCACCGCGGCGAGCTGGCGCGCCATTTCCATATCGGTGGCGTTCTTGGGGAAGCTCACCGCGACATAGTCCGCGCCCAGCGCCATGGCGGTCTTGATGTCTTCCATGTCCTTGGCGGTCAGCGCCGGCGCCGACAGGCCGCCGCCCTGGCGGTTGATGCCCTTGTTGTTCGACAGCTCGCCGCCGATCCGCACCGTGGTGAAGATCTCGTGGCCTAGCACGCGGTCCACCACCAGCACGATCAAGCCATCGTTGAGCAGCAGCAGGTCGCCCGGGCCCACGTCGCGCGGCAGGTCCTCGTAATCGAGGCCGGCGCGTTCCTGGTTGCCCAGGGTACAGGTGGCGTCGAGGATGAAGGGCTCACCCACTTCCAGCGTGATCTTGCCGTGCTCGAACTTGCCGACGCGGATCTTCGGCCCTTGCAGGTCGGCCATGATGGCGACTTCCCTGCCGCAGGCCCTGGCCGCCTCGCGCACCAGGCGAGCGCGCTCGATATGGTCCGCGGCTACGCCGTGGGAGAAATTCAGGCGCACCACGTCGACCCCTGCCGCGATCATGCGCGTGAGCATTTCCAGCGTGCTGGAAGCGGGGCCGATGGTAGCGACGATCTTGGTGGAACGGGTCATGAACTGATTTTCCTTATCGAGGGCCAGCGCAGGTAGGACAGCGGCACACCGCAAGCAAACACACGGCAGCCCGCCATGCGCAACGGCATGGCTGGGCTGCCGCGGAACAACTCGGCAATATCGGTCAGCCCGCGGCGCGCTGTTCCAGCACCTCGAACGCGGGCAGCTTCTTGCCTTCCAGGAATTCCAGGAAGGCGCCGCCACCGGTGGAGATGTAGCCCACCTGGTCAGCGATGCCGTACTTGGCGATGGCCGCCAGCGTGTCGCCGCCGCCGGCGATCGAGAACGCCTTGGACTCGGCGATGGCTTGGGCCAGCACCTTGGTGCCATTGCTGAACTGGTCGAACTCGAACACGCCGACCGGGCCATTCCACACGATGGTGCCGGCCAGCTTGAGCTGGTCCGCCAGCATCTGCGCGGTCTTGGGGCCGATGTCGAGGATCATGTCGTCGTCGGCCACGTCCTTCGCGTCCTTGACGGTGGCAACCGCGGTGGCGCTGAATTCCTTGGCGCACACCACGTCCACGGGGATGGGCACCGAGGCGCCGCGCGCGGCCATGAGATCGATGATGGTGCGTGCATCGGCCACCAGGTCAGCCTCGGCCAGCGACTTGCCGATCTTCAGGCCGGCAGCCAGCATGAAGGTATTGGCGATGCCACCGCCGACGATCAGGTTGTCGACCTTGCCGGCCAGCGTCTTGAGGATGGTCAGCTTGGTGGACACCTTGGAGCCGGCGACGATTGCCACCAGCGGACGCGCCGGCTGGCCCAGGGCCTTGCCCAGCGCATCGATCTCGGCGGCCAGCAGCGGACCGGCGCAGGCGATGGGCGCGTATTTGGCGATGCCGTGGGTGGTGGCTTCGGCGCGGTGCGCGGTGCCGAAGGCATCGTTGACGTAGACGTCGCACAGCTTGGCCATTTTCTGCGCCAGTTCGTCGCTGTTCTTCTTTTCGCCCTTGTTGACGCGGCAGTTTTCCAGCAGCACCACTTCGCCCGGCTTGACCGCGCTCACTTCGCCGTTGCCGTCGACCCAGTTCTGCACCAGCTTGACCGGCTTGCCGAGCAACTCGGCCAGGCGCGCGGCCACGGGCGCCAGCGAATCCTCGGGCTTGAACTCGCCTTCGGTCGGGCGGCCCAGGTGCGACGTCACCATCACGGCGGCGCCTGCCTGCAGACAAGCCTCGATGGCGGGCACCGAGGCGCGGATGCGGGTATCTTCGGTGATTTGGCCGGCGTCATCCTGCGGCACGTTCAGGTCGGCGCGGATAAAAACCCGCTTGCCGGCAATTTTGCCTTGGGAGATGAGATCGGAAAGACGCAGGACAGAGGTCATGGCGGTGGCTGGAGAGCGAAAATCGGGGAAAATCGGCATTTTACCTGATCGCAGGGGCCATTTTGCGGGATTGCGCCCCGGATGCGCCCGCCAGCGCGTGCCCCGTTCGTCACATACGGCGAGCAACGTGCCGCATCCTCGCAACGCACCCCCTGAAAGTGGGGTGCGACAATTGCATTGCGTCTCGTACGCTGCTGCCAAAGCGCGCACTGTATGCACAAGTCGGTACAAGATAAGCACGCAAGAACATAGCCAGAGGCCCGCCTCAGACGGGACCCAAGGCACTGGTGCCGGACACGCTTACGGTAAGCGGCGTCGGCGCCACGCGGCTAACGCCGTTGTCGCGAAGGCAGGGGTAACCATGAACGAAGACATGCACGGAGCAATCCGTGGCTTGTACGAAGGGATTCTTGATGCGCAGGCCTGGCAGCAAAGCCTGCACACCTTGAGCAATATCGTCGGCAGCGCGCACGCATCGATGATCGTGCGCGACACCGATCGCGACCTGATGACGGTCAACGAGATCGTGCGCCCGGTGCAGGAGTTGTTCACCGCCTACGAGAAGGAGTTCCACGCGCTGGATCCGGGCAAGCTGTTTGCCCACAACCTCTCCCCCGGGGAGTGGTACATCGATGCGCGCGATTTCGGCGAAGGCGCGATGCAGCGCAGCCCCTTCTACCGGGAATTCTTCCACCGCTTCGACCTGTGCTCCTACGCAGCCTGCCTGGTCGAGCGAAAGCCCCACTACGAGGTGTATTTCGCGCTGCAGCGCTCGTTCTCGCAAGGCAATTTCACGCCGGCGGATGTCAGCGCGCTGGACTGGGCGCTGCCTCACATGCGCAGCGCCATGGCCATGCGCGACCGCACCATCGGGCTGTCGACGCTGGCGCAACTGTCAGGGCAGATCCTGGAGCGCCTGTCGTTCGGCGTGATCGCCTTCTCGCCCGAGCGGCGCGTGCTGCTGAGCAACGGCATCGGCGAGCGCTGGGTGCGGCGGCTGGCCCCCACCGGCAAGACGGGCGAGTGGCAATTGTCGCGCTCGCTGGCCGACATGGTGACTGCCGCCTGCGCGCCGCGCAGCGCGGTACCGGCGCAGGCAGCAATCGCCCGCCATGGCAACGGCGCCTGTGCGCAGCTGACCGTGCTGCCGCTGCCGCCATCCCACATCTTTGCGCTGCCCTGGCAGCAACCCGCCGCGCTGGTGGTGATCCATGAAGACGCGCAGGCACCGGCGGAACTGCCGCAACTGCTGCGCGAAGTCTATGGACTGACGCCCGCCGAGATCCGGCTGGCAAGCCTGCTGGCCACCGGCATGGGCCTGCCCGAAGCCAGCGAGCGCCTGAACGTGCGCCACGAAACCGCGCGCAGCCAGCTCAAGGCGGTATTCCTCAAGACCGGCGCCAGCACGCAGGCCCGCCTGACGCGGCTGCTGACCCAGCTGGGCACGGCGCTCGGCCCCGGGCCGCAAGGGCCGGGCGACGCAGCCTAGCGGATCGAGCCTTCGGGGCCCGGCGCTCGCCCGGCCGCGGCTCAGCCGAGCAGCCGCATGGCGGTATAGACCGCCATGCCCGCCACGATCATGCCCACCATGCGCCGCGTCGCCAGGTAGAACACCAGCGCCACCGCGCCGGCCACCAGCTTGTAG
Source organism: Cupriavidus sp. MPR-AND1C (assembly GCF_058809705.1). Classification (NCBI taxonomy): domain Bacteria; kingdom Pseudomonadati; phylum Pseudomonadota; class Betaproteobacteria; order Burkholderiales; family Burkholderiaceae; genus Cupriavidus; species Cupriavidus sp. MPR-AND1C. The sequence continues at coordinate 9,720 of NZ_JBXASU010000155.1, forward strand.
TTGCTTGGGGCCAGCGTGAAATGCCCCTGCCAGGTCATCAGGTCGGGCAGGATGATGGCCGCCAGCGCCGCCGCTGGCGCGTAGCGCAGCGCGCGCTGGATGCGGTCCGGCACCGTCACGCGCTCGCCCGCCATCAGGAACAGCGCACGCGTGACGATGGTCACCAGCGCCATGCCGACCAGCGCGATCCAGATTTCGAGATGGCTCATGCCCGGTCCTTTGCCGCCGGAGCCGCTGAGCGGGCCGCCGCCTGCGCGGGCGCATGCTCGGCCTTGCGGCGGCGGATGCCCGCCAAGGTCGCGCGAGCGGCCAGTTCGTCACTGGCCATGCCGGCCGCGATCGCCCCCACCACCGCCACCACCAGGCCGAGCCGGTAAGGCAGGGCAAAGCACAGCAGCGCCAGCGCGCACGCCACGGCCACCGCCAGCAGCGTCGAGCGCGAGCGGATGGTCGTGACCATCACGGGAATCAGCGCCAGCGTGCCGGCCAATCCCAGGCCCCAGCTGTCCGGGAACGCGCTGGCCAGCACGATGCCGATGATCGACGAGACCTGCCACATGGCGAAATTGGTCAGCGCCATGCCCCAGAAGTAGCCTTCCTTGCCCGGCTCATGGCCTGGCGTGGCATAGCGCTGCATGAAGTAGACGAAATGCAGGTCGCCGTTGAACGACCCCAGCAGCGTGCGGCGCCACAACGGCAGATAGCTGAAATGCGGCTGCAGCCCCGCGCTGAAGATCACGAAGCGCAGGTTGACGATGGCGGCGGTCAGCCACACCGTCCACAGCGGCAGGCCCGCCGCAAACAGCGGCAGCACGGACAACTGGGCCGAGCCCGCGTAGACCAGCAAGGACATGCCGATCGCCTCGGGCACGTTCATCACCGACTTGCTCATGGCCACGCCCGTCACCAGTCCCCAGGAGAACACGGCAGGCAGGGAAGGTGCGAAATAACGCGCCCCCTCGATAAAGCCGGCCCGCTCGGCCGGGGCAAAACGATGCCAAGGACGCAGCAGGGCCTGGGGCGGTCGGAAGGTCATAACGGAAGGCTGGGGGGCTGGCAGCCGCCGGGGGCGGACTAGCCCTTAGGGGGAATTGGGCATTAT
>NZ_JBXASU010000156.1:0-2304 GCF_058809705.1 Cupriavidus sp. MPR-AND1C
CCGCCCGCCCCCGCCCCCGAGCCAGCCGCTCCTGTGTCGGCAGCGCCACGCGCGGTCGGCATTGGCGAGATCCAGTGCAGCCCGCCACAGCCCACCTACCCGTCGCAATCGCGCCGCATGGGTGAAACCGGCAAGGCCGTGGTGCGTCTGACTACAGACGATACCGGCAAGGTGGTCAAGACCACGGTCGTAACCTCGAGCGGATCCTCCAGGCTGGACCAGGCCGCCGAGGAGGCGGTGCGACGCATGCGCTGCAAGCCCTATCTGGACAACGGTCGTGCCGTGGCGGTTACCGCCCAGCAGCCGATCGGGTTCGAACTCAACTGATTTCAATACCGACCTCACCAGGAACCAACATGCAGGACCTCGGACTTTCTCACCTCTGGACGCAAGGCGATTTCGTCATGCGTGCCACCGCCATCATTCTGCTCATCATGTCGCTGGCTTCGTGGATCGTGATTCTCACGAAGGCGTGGGATCTCTTCCGGCTGAAGAAGATGGCGCATGGCGCTGAAAAGCGGTTCTGGCACTCCGACGATTTCGACCACGCGCTCGAAACCCTCGGCAGCAGCGAAGCCAACCCGTTCCGCGCGTTGGCCATGACCGGCAAGGAAGCCGCGCAGCACCATCGCGCCAGCCAGCCGCAACTGCACGACGTGATGGACATCTCGGACTGGATCACCCGCTCGCTCAAGAGCGCCATCGACGACGCCGTTGCACGCATGCAATCGGGCCTGGCCGTGCTGGCGTCCGTCGGTTCCACAGCGCCGTTCGTTGGCCTGTTCGGCACCGTGTGGGGCATCTATCACGCGCTGATCAACATCGGCGCCTCCGGCGTGCCGACCATCGACAAGGTGGCAGGCCCGGTGGGCGAGGCGCTGATCATGACCGCCTTCGGCCTGGCTGTTGCGATCCCCGCCGTGCTCGGCTACAACGCGCTGACCCGCGGCAACAAGGGCGTGATCTCGAAACTCAACCGCTTCGCCCACGACCTGCACGCCTACTTCGTCACCGGCGCCCGTGTGCGCCCGGCCAGCGCCAGCGCGCGTGCCGCCGATGACAACGGTGTGCGCCTCGCAGTCAAGAATCAGTAAGGCCGCAGCAAGGCAACAAGGAAGTCATCATGGCATTCGGCACCCTCGACTCGGACGAAGACGAAGTAATGAGCGAAATCAACATGACGCCGCTGGTCGACGTCATGCTGGTGCTGCTGATCATCTTCATCATCACCATTCCCGTGATCAACCACACGGTCAAGATCGACCTTCCGCGTGCAACCAACACGCCCAACGATCCCAAGCCGCAGAACATCAACCTGGCGATCGACGCCAGCGGCAAGGTCTTCTGGAACCAGGCTGAGGTGGACGAGCCCACGCTCGAAGCCAACATAGCCCAGGCCGCGCAGCAGCAGCCGCAGCCTGAGCTGCATCTGCGGGCCGATCGCGACGTGCGCTATGAGCGTGTGGCGGAAGTCATGGCAGCCGCCCAGCACGGCGGGTTGGGCAAGATCGGGTTCATCACGGAACCCAAGCATTAGTGCTGTTCGTGCCGTGCTATTTGGGCCGGCAGCGGAGCATCGACAAAAAGGGCACTCCATGGAGTGCCCTTTTTGTTTGCGCTGAACCGTCCTTCACAATAGAGATCCCTGTTGTAATGATAACAATTCTCATTTAATATTGAGCCAACTTGAACCCGGTCGTGACCGCTCGCAGTCCCGCGCAGCCGCCACAGACCACCGGACCGGAGCCCGCCCATGAGCACCCTGACCCTGCCGCTGTCGCAACCGCATGAAGTCACCCGTCGCCGCCTTTCCCTGCGCCGGGTCGAAGTCAATCCCAGCAAGGCTGCGCCGGCGCGGCGCGAAAACCCCGCCAGCGCGGCGATCGAATCGATGAAATCTGCTGTAGCTGCCCTGCCCGCCCGGCTCGAAGCGCTGGTGCGCGACAGCCTCCCCGCTGCGCCCGCTGGGGATGCAGTGCCCCTGGATTCGCTGATGCGTGGCGCCAACCTGCTGCCGATCCTGCATAACGGCGAGGTCTACACGCTGCGCATCACGCGCTATGGCAAGCTGATCCTGACGAAGTGACCGTGCCCGAGCGCGCGCACGCGCCAGCACAAGCCATGCCGTGGGAAACCCTCGTGGCAACCATGTAATGCTGTACGGGATCTCGATGCAAGAAGGGCTACCGGAACCGGCAGCCCGACGCCAAAGCCTGTCGACAGGCTTTGGCATCAGGGAGCACAAGCGATTCGCTCCGCGGTAGGCAGGAGGTGCCGGCCGTGAGCCACGCTCACTGCCGGCAC
>NZ_JBXASU010000156.1:2313-10231 GCF_058809705.1 Cupriavidus sp. MPR-AND1C
CCCCCCCCCCCCCCCCCCCCCCCCCCCCCCCCCCCCCCCACGGCCGCCTCTGTTTGCAGGCGAGTATCAGACGCCCAGGGCGGCAATACCCGCACGCGCGATCTGTGCGTCTTCGGTCGACTTCACGCCCGACACGCCAACCGCACCCACTACCTGGTCATTGACCACGATAGGCACACCACCTTCCAGCATGCCTTGCAGCACCGGTGCGGTCATGAAAGAGTGACGGCCGTTGTTGATCATGTCTTCGTAAACCTTGGACTCGCGACGGCCCAGCGACGACGTACGTGCCTTTTCGGTCGCGATGTAGCTCGAGATCGGTGCAGCACCGTCCAGGCGCTGCAATGCCAGCAGGTGACCACCATCGTCCACGATGGCAATCGAAACCGCCCATTGGTGATTCTTGGCTTCCAGCTCGGCTGCGGCCAGTACCTTCTTCACATCATCTGCCGTCAGCACGGTTTTTTGCTGCATACCACTCTCCTCGAAGATCATTTCAGTGAGCCGGAAGTATAGCGCCACGGCCCTTGGCATGACCATGCCGCCACCGTCCTGGCACCTGCCCGCAAAAAGCAAAAGACCCGCTCGAGGCGGGTCCTTTGATGATTCACGAGCGTTGCTGGATGCGGACGGCCGCAGCCCTCAGGGCCGCAGGCTTGTGTCCGGCAAACTCAGGCTCCGTCGCTGAACTGGTCGCGGCGATCGCCAACCTTGGCGCCGTCGGTGAACGGATCCACCTTGCGCGCGCCGTCGGTGTACGGGTCAACCTTGCCAAGCTTGGCACCATCGGTGTAGGGATCAACCTTGCCGATCTTGGCGCCATCGGTGTAAGGGTCTGCCTTGGCGATACCGGCTGCAAAGGCGGAAGCGGAGAGTGCGGAGAGGGCGGTCAGGGCTGCGATCGCCACCAGGTTGTTTTTGATCTTCATGGGCGGATCCTCTTGGGAATTAGGTCGTGCTGGAGGGGCGCTGGATGACGAAGCATTGCGGAATCTTGTCATCACGGCGTCACAGCGTCAGTATAGGTGAAAACCCTAATAAGGATATGAGAGCCGGTTTGACCTGTCTCTTCAAATTTTTTGACCCCACTGATAACTATGGAACCTTGTCCGGATTGCCGCCTACAGTTTGCCTCCCAGGGCTGCGCCTGAAAAACGAAAGGGCCCCGCAGGGCCCCTTTCGCCAGCCTGCGCGAGGCAGGTCGTTCATGCTTATCGCCAGTGGCGTCCATGTCCCGGGCCGTAGTAACCCCGCCCATAGTAGCCGCGGCCGTAGTAGCGCGGGCCGTAATAACCCGGCCCCGGACCGTAGTAGACCGGAGCCGGCCGCACGATGACCGGTGGCGGGCCATAGTAGACAGGTGCAGGCGCCATGACCACGGGCGGAGCGGCAATATAGGCTGGCGGCGGATAGTACGCCGGGCCGCCGACCACAACGCCAGGCACCCCAATCGCCACGCCAACGCTCACATGGGCCATTGCCGCACCGGATGCCAGCGCCCCAAGCAAAGCGAGTCCTGCGAGCCACCAACGTTTCATGATCCTAGCCTCTTGCAATGCGTTATTCGATAAGAGGTATTGTAGGTTCCTGGGAAATTGCAGGTGAAACCGAGAACGTTACATTGTTACCAGGAGTAACAACCGACACATAAAGACGTTGCCTCGGCTCACTTGGCTGCCTACGGCGCGAATCCCGCGCGGAGCTTGCATCACCGCGCGCAACCGACCACAATATCGGGCTTGCCGTGCGGCCGTGGAGAAATTGGTAGACTCAGCAGACTTAAAATCTGCCGCCTTTACGGGCTTACGGGTTCGACCCCCGTCGGCCGCACCAGCATCTACCCTCCCAGCATCCACGCTCCCCTCCCCCGGCTTTGCGCGCTCAGGCCACCGCTGCGCACAGCAGCGCGCCGCCGCACACCAGGAACACAAACAGCAGGCCTGCCAGCACCAGGGGCTTGCGCCCGGCGCGCAGCAAGGTGCCAATGCGGGTGTGCAAGCCAATTGCGAGCATCGCGCAGGCAAGCAGCCAGTTATCGAAGGCCAGCAGGGCCGGCTTCCAGTCCTGGGGGACAAGGCCCGCCGAATGCACGGCCATCACCGCCACGAAACCCACCGCAAACCACGGGATCGCCTTCAGAATGGCACCCCACGGACGCCCGCCTGCCGCGTTCTCGCCTTTGCCGTCTTCCGCAAGCCCGATGCCGGCCTTCGGCCACAGCGCCAGCACCAGCAACAGCGGGCCCAGCGCCAGCACGCGCACCATCTTGGTCACCACGGCGGCATCCGCGGTGGCGTCGCTGACCATCTTGCCCGAGGCAATGACCTGTGCCACTTCGTGCAGCGTGGCACCGGTGTAGATGCCAAACGTGCGCTCGCTGATGGCAAGGTGCCAGTGCTGCGTGGCCAGCTCAAACAGATAGGGATACAGCAGCATGCCGGCCGTGCCGAACAATACCACCGTGGCCACGGCCACGGCCGTCTGGCGGTCATCGGTGCGCACCACCGAAGCCACCGCGATGGCCGCCGCGGCGCCACATACGGCGCTGCCCGCGCTGACGAGAATCGCTTCCCGGCGGCTTAGTCCCAGCAGCGAAGAGCCGATCCAGATCCCCAGCAGCATGGTCGAGACCAGCATGGCCAGCGGCACCAGCACGCCTGCCAGGCCCAGGTCGGCGATGGCGCCAAAGGTGAGGCGCAGGCCATACAACGCCACGCCGAAGCGCAGCAGTTGCTGGCGCGCCAGCTGCATGCCCGGCGCGAGCGGGATGAGCCAGCGTTGCGGCAGCGTATTGCCGGCCACCATGCCGGCGAACATGGCCAGCGTCAGCGCGCTCATGCCGAGGCGCGAGACCGCCGGGTGCGCCGAGAACACCATGGCCAGCCAGGCGATGAAACCCAGTGGCACCAGCGTCAAGACCCGGGTCGGCCACGAAGGAGGTTCGGTGCCGAGATTGGCAACTGCGGACGATTGAATGGAAGACATGGCGGGGGTCCTGCCCGTAATGCCGGAGGGCTTCGGGGCGCATATTGAATATGCTCGAAGCGTACTTAGCTGGCGTAAATCTGTAAAACAGGTAATATCGTTATACATTACCTGTTTTACAGATATGAGCCATCGCCCACTCCGCCTCACCCTGCGCCAACTCTCCGTTTTCGTCGCGGTGGCGCAGCACGGCAGCACCGTGGCTGCGGCCGATGCGCTGGCCATGTCGCAATCCGCGGTCAGCGCCGCGCTGGCGGATCTGGAGGCCACGCTGGGCGGCTCCCTCTTTGACCGGGTGGCGCGTCGACTGAGCATCAATGAGACCGGCCGGCTGTTTTTTCCGCGCGCGCTGTCGCTGCTGGACCAGGCACAGGAACTCGAGCGCTTCACCGTGCAACCCGGGGTGCAACTGCGCATTGCCGCCAGCAACACTATCGGCAGCTATATCCTGCCGGGGCTGCTCGCGGGTTTTCGGCATGTGCAGAGTGGCCCCTGTGCGCTGGACATGCGCATCGGCAACACGCGCGAGGTCCTGCAGGCATTGCTGCATTTCGAGGCGGATATCGGGCTGATCGAGGGCACATGCCACGAGCGCGACCTGCGCAGCGCCCACTGGCGGGACGATGTGATGGTGGTGGTGGTCAGCCCGTCACACCCGCTCGCAAGCTACCCTGGCAATCTGGCCGCCTTGCGCGACGCCGACTGGGTCGTGCGTGAACCCGGCTCGGGCACGCGCGAGATCATCGAACAACGGCTGGCGCCACTGCTGGGCGAGTTGCGCTTCGCGCTGGAGTTGGGCAACTCCGAAGCCATCAAGCGTGCCGTGATGAGCGGCTATGGAGTGAGCTGCCTGTCGCTGCAGGTGGTGGAAGACGAATTGCAGCGCGGCACTCTGGTGGCGCTGCGCGATGGCCTGCCCGACGTGGTGAGGCCACTGCACCTCGTGGTTCACCAGGACAAGTACCCTACGCAGGGCCTGCTGGCCTTTACGGAGTATCTTCGCCGCGATGCCGCGGCAACCAGCCAGTGAACTGCACAGGCCGCTGCATGCCCGCGCTCATGCGGGATGGGGATCCGCTTCGCCTGCATGCTTGGCGGTATAGCGATCGAGCAGGTGGAACAGCAACGGATTTAGCACGATGGACAGCAGCGCGCCAGCCAGGATCAGGGCGTGGCCCCGCTCGGGCAGGATCTTCAGATAGACACCGAGGCCCGCGAGGATGAAGGAGAACTCGCCGATCTGGGCCAGGCTGACCGCGATGGTCATGCCGGTACGGGTGGAATGCCCGAACACCCGAACGATGCAAAGTGCAGCAAGCGATTTGCCCACCACGATGATGAACAGCGTGGCCAGCACGCCCCAGGGGTCGTTGATCAGCACCATCGGGTTGAACAGCATGCCGACCGAAACAAAGAACAGCACCGCGAACGCATCGCGCAGGGGCAGCGACTCCTCCGCCGCGCGGTGACTGAACTCAGACTCCGCCAGCACCATGCCGGCAAAAAATGCACCGAGCGCAAACGACACGCCGAACAGCGAGTACGCGCCAAAGGCCACGCCGAGCGCCGTTGCCAACACCGCCAGACGGAACAGTTCACGGCTCCCGGTCCAGACGATGCGCTCCAGCATCCAGGGAATAAAGCGACGGCCAATCACCAGCATCACAGCGACGAAGGCCGCCACCTTGCCCAGGGTAGCGAACACGGCGAACACGATGTCGCCCGAGTCCGGTGCGGCCGCGCCTGACGCCGCGCCGTCTGCGGACGGCGTGAGCAGGCCAGCCAGCGCCGGCAGCAGCACCAGCGTCAGCACCATGGCCAGGTCTTCCACGATCAGCCAGCCCACCGCGATCCGGCCCTGAGGCGACTCCACCAGCTCGCGCTCCTGCAACGCCTTGAGCAATACCACGGTGCTCGCCACCGAAAGTGCCAGCCCGAAGACCAGGCCTGGGCCCCATTCCCAGCCGAAGCCCCAGGCCGCGCCCATCCCGAGCAAGGTCGCGATGCCGATCTGTACCACCGCTCCCGGAATGGCGATCGTTTTCACCGCCATCAGGTCTTTGAGCGAAAAATGCAAGCCAACCCCGAACATCAGCAGAATCACGCCAAGCTCCGCCAGTTCCGGCGCCAGCGCCTGGTCCGCGGTGTAGCCCGGCGTATACGGGCCGACCACGATGCCCGCGCACAAGTATCCGATCAGCGGTGGGAGCTTGAGCCGGTTGGCCAGCGCACCCAATATAAACGCCAGGACGAGACCGCCGACGATGGTGCTGATGAGCGGGGTAGCGTGATGCATGCGTTCTGGGTTCCTCGTGCTTGGCCATGGCGGCGGTGACTGGACAACCCGCCCGCCCCCAGCGGCCGTAGGCGGGGACCACAAAGCGACCTCCGGGCCGCGCTGCGGCGTTGAACGCCGGACACAGGCCGAGAGGTACCGCACTGATTGAGGGAAACGGGAACGGGAGTTTTACAGCAGCCTGGAGGCGAAAAGCGCGGCATGAGTCCAAGCGGACGACGATGGCACGCTGTTCAGGTCAGGATATGCCCTGAACGCCCCGTGAAGACTACAACATGGAATGTAACACGATCACCACAAAGGCAAAGCGCGGAATCGGGGCAGGATGCGCCGCCATCATCGCGGAAGCGCGCCGCCGCCCTGCCATCCCGTCGCCCTGATCCTACCGCCCTGAAGTCCTACCGCCCGGCCAACTGGAACGTTGCCACGGTCTCGCGCAGCTTGTCGGCCTGCTCTTCCAGCGATTGCGCAGCCGCTGCCGCCTGCTCCACCAACGCCGCGTTCTGCTGCGTGGCCTGGTCCATGTGCCCGACGGCCTGATTGACTTGCTCGATCCCGGTGCTTTGCTCGCGCGAGGCTGCGGCAATCTCCCCGATGATGTCGGACACGCGGCGCACGGCCTGACGAATCTCGCCCATGGTCTTGCCCGCATCCTCGGCCTGCGCCGAGCCTTGCCTGACCGTGTCGACCGAGGTGTCGATCAAGTCCTTGATTTCCTTCGCCGCGCTGGACGACCGCTGGGCCAGGCTGCGCACCTCGCCGGCCACGACCGCAAAGCCACGGCCCTGCTCGCCAGCGCGCGCAGCTTCGACCGCAGCGTTGAGCGCCAGGATATTGGTCTGGAAGGCGATGCCTTCGATCAAGGTCGTAATCTCCGCGATACGGGTGGAACTGGTGCTGATTGCGCCCATCGTCTCCACCACCTGCTGCACGGCCGTGCTGCCGTACTCGGCCACATCGGCGGCAGAATTCGCCAGGCTGCTGGCCTGGTGTGCATTGTCGGCATTTTGCCGCACCGTCGCGGTCAGTTCCTCCATGCTGGCTGCTGACTGCTCCAGCGACGCAGCCTGCTGCTCGGTGCGCGTGGACAGGTCAGCATTGCCTGCCGCAATCTGGCGGGCAGCCGTGCTCACGGAATCGGTCGACATGCGGACTTCACGCAGCGCCGATGCTACGCGCTCGATCAATTGATTAAAGGCAACCGCCGTGCGCCCGATCTCATCCCCATTGCGCACCGAAGCGCGACGCTCGAGGTCCAGCGACTTGCTCACATAGTGCAAGGTCTGCTCGATCTCCGCCAGGCTGACATGAATGTGCCGATAGAGCGAATAGCCCATTGCGCCCGTGACAACAAAGCCGCAGGCAATAATTGCCGAAAAGAACGCCAAGGCTAGCGTGTACGCCTTCGCGTTGCTCGAAACCAGTTTCTCGCCCAGGCCCGCGTTGTACGCCACGTGCTCGTTGATGGCGGTGCGCAGCGCCTTGACCGCGACAAAGAGCGACCCCCCTATCAGCATGCCCCGCGCACCGTCGGCGTCGCCGGCGGCAGACCGCTCCAGGAAGCGCCCCCGCTCCGCGCGATACTGCTTGATCGCGGCGCGATCCGCATCCAGCATCTTGCGGTCGGTCTCATCGGAAAGATCGGTGCGCTCGTAGTGCGCGACTGTGGCGTCGAAAGCCTCGTCCGCCTTCGACAAAGCGGCCACCGCCTCCGAGCGGCCGCTCGCCTCCGGGGACAAGGCATAGTGGTAGAGCGACAGGCGCATGGTACTGACGGTATCGCGCAGGTCGCTCAGCGTGCGCACGCTGGCGAGCGTGTTGTCGTTGAAGTAGGTAAAACGCTCCTGCGACTCGCGGAGTTGCCAGATGCCGCCGACTCCGACTGCAAGCAGGGCAAGCAGGGCCAGCGACAAGGTGCCTAACAGGCGTTGAGTGATGTTCATGGCGCAATGTCGGCGCGCGCGAGGGCGCGCACCGCTTCTCCAATAGAGGTGGACGATGAAATGACGCCCGTGGGCAACGGGAACGGGGTCAGGCAGTCAGTTTTGGAAGCGCGCTTGCAACAGTCTCGAAATCCGGCGAGTCATCTTTTGGACGACCCTCACTCCGCCTTTACGGCAGCCGCTGGAATAGCTGAAGCAAAATTGGGAAATAAAACAAAAATAAGCGACGATATTAGGACTTGTCCTAAAAATAGAAGAGGATAAACGACAAAAAGACAGCCGGGACTCACGCTCTGGCGGAAATTTGAGGGAAAAAAAGAGGGGGAAGAAGGAGGGGAAGGAGGAGGGGAACGTTGGTGCAGATGGCACCGGTGGTGAACGGATCGCCAGAAAGCAAAAAGCGCCACCGGTTAGGGTAGCGCTCTGTGCTTGACTATCTTGGAGGCGGGGGTCGGAATCGAACCGGCGTACACGGCTTTGCAGGCCGCTGCATGACCACTCTGCCACCCCGCCGGGTGACGGCTGCTGGATTGTAGCCGCATTCGCCAGACCCTGCCGGGCCGCGCTTGCGCACTACCATCACAAACAAAAAGGGAAGCGGTGCTTCCCTTTGGGATTGGAGCGGGAGACGAGGCTCGAACTCGCGACCTCAACCTTGGCAAGGTTGCGCTCTACCAACTGAGCTACTCCCGCA
>NZ_JBXASU010000157.1:0-9902 GCF_058809705.1 Cupriavidus sp. MPR-AND1C
GAGATAATGTCGGCTCACCGGTCCAATTGCCGATGAGCCATTACCTGCCCTCCACACAAAAGAACTGACAGGCCCCGTCCGTCCGCAAGGGACGAACTCGGACGTCGGCGTTTCGTTCCAACCCTGTTCAAAGACGTCATCATCACGGGTCCGGCGAGCGGTCGATTCGAATTCCGTCGGGCCCGTACGTGGATGCCCTTGAAGCCAACGCTGGTGCTGACGCACTCCACTGCGTAGACCCGGATTGACATCCTCCCCAAATCTCCCCGACAATTCCCAGTCACCTCAAACAAAGGTGACCAGGAGTGGAAACCTGCGAAAACATAGGCGACCAGCCGCCGCACGCGGCTAATTTTTCTATGGAACCGCAATGTCCAACTCCTCCGCCCACATCGGCCAGTCCATCCCCTTGCAGTACCCCGAGCGCACGCTCACCCTCTCCCGGCAATCCGACCTGCTCGCCGACCTCATCCGCATCACCTTCCCGGCAGACACCCCCACAAAACTAAGCGTCCAGGAACTAGCCTACCAACTAGACGCGCTGCGCAACGACGCCCAAGGCATCGCGCAGGAAAGCTGCGCCGACTTGCTACGCGTAAGCGCGGGCCTTGGCTCGGTTCTGAGATTGCTGGATTACGACAGTGACGAGGTAGAAGACAGCCACGGCCTGCATTGCTTGCTGACGCCGTTGAAGCAGCAGTTGGATGCGGCTTTGAATCGGGTGCAGGGGCTGCTTTGAGGTAGTGGGAAGGGGGCCGAGTAGGCTCTGCGCGTGTCGCTACTGCGGCCCCCTCCCAAACTGTCGGTTCACGGCTGTCATTCCACGAACGGAAGCAGGCGCCTTCGTTCGCTACGGAAGCCTAGCCCGCAGCCAGTCCCAACGTGTCGGGGGCAGTGTTACATGGCCCTTACCATCGCGCGCGCCGATGTCATACAGCACATGGTCGTGAAACCAAAGTAGGCGCGGAACATCGGGGTCAAGGTACGTGCGTTCTGCGAGTAATTCGTCGCTACGCGCAGCATAAGGGCGAAACAAAGTGCCGTACTCACGCGCTAAATAGCAGGTTTCACCGATGTAGTCGCCAGAATTCTCCCGCTTGCATTCGTGCTGCGCGATGTCGGCGGGTGCACAGGCGCCTTCGATTCTGGCGGTGCGGGCGGCGATCGGGGGCGGTTGCGTAGGCGGGGTGCAGGGCATCCCGTAGGAGCTACGAGCGCTTCCACATCCTCAATGATGCAGCATGCGCGGCTCGCGCCTGAGCACCCACAGTGTGCGGAATGCACTGAACGGTAGCCGCTTTTCTGATCGTTTCATAGCCGCCCTCGTCGCCGAATTTCTCATTGAATTTCGTACTTGTCCGATTGCGGCATAGCGTTTCTCGCTGCACGATACCGTCCTGGTATTTGTGAAAATCACTTGCGGATCGGTGCGCCAGCACCGGCGCAAGGTACATCAGGTTCAAGCCTCATGGCCTTGCGGATCTTGTAACTTCACCTGCAGCGGAGCGTTTGGGTTCAATTCCAGAATAGTCTCGTAGACATCCCGTTTCCAAGTCCATAGGCTTGGGAAGCCAAATTCATCGGAGCAGCGGATTTCTTCGGGAGCCCAAGTCACGTCAGGTGGCCCGGGTTGTTTCGCATTGCGTCAGGAATGCGCCGAGGGCGCCTGACATCACGGAGCTTACTTGCATGCGTAACCGCTTGCCGTTTTTTTCTCGTACCGTCACCGTGTCCGGTGAGGGGTTGCCGGAACTGATGGGACAGCCGCTGTTGGTGTTTTCTCGCATATCCGGCACTGAGGGCATTAACGCCCTTTTCGAGTACGAACTGGAGTTGAAGACCCCCGACGACCGAAATGCCCTTTACGGTCCGGCAGGCGACTTTGATATGGAGGCCATGCAGGGGAAGGAGCTCACCGTCAGTATTGAATTGGACGGATCTGGCACCGGCCTGGCCGGTGGCCTGGGTCGGGGCACGCGGGAAATCACCGGCCTCGTCACCGAAGTTCGGGGGCCGTTCTATGACAACGAGCGCATTCTGTACCGGCTGACCCTGCGTCCGTGGCTGTGGCTGGCAACACTGACGAGCAACTACAAGCGGTTCCAGAACATGAACGTACTGGAAATCGTCGAGGCGGTACTCAGCAACTACACCTTCCCCGTCGAGCGTCGCCTGCTGGATAGCCAATATCCTCAGCGCGAATATCAATTGCAGGCCGGTGAAACCGATTACCAGTTCGTGCGGCGCCTGCTCGCGGAATGGGGCATATCGTTCTTCTTCGAGCATTCAAAAGGTCACCACCGTCTGGTGCTGACCGATGGCAACGGGGCTTTCGAGGTCATTCCCAGTGCTGCGTATCACACCATCAGCTGGTATCCATCCTCTGACCGCGTTGACGAAGAACACCTCTATCAGTTTGAGGTGCGCGACCGGCTGATCACCGGAAAATGGACGCACGGGGATTACGATTTCAAGCAACCGCGCGCTCACCTCAACGTGTCTGCCGAAGATCCGCGCGACACCAGTCATTCGACCTACGAGCTGTTCGACTGGCCGGGTGACCACGCCGAGCCCGCAAGCGGCAAGGTAGCTCGCGCCGAGGGCGACATGCGGGCGCGCATCCGCATGGAAGCCATCCGCCAGCATGGACACCGTGTGCGCGGCAAAGGGAATGTCCGCGCGATGGCGCCGGGCAATACGTTCACGCTCGCGCGCTCCCTGCGCGAGAAGGCCAACCGCGAGTACCTGGTTTTCGATACACGCCTGCTGATCGAGGATGTGGGCGAGTTCTCGGGCAGCGGCCAGCAATGGCGCTGCGAGGTGGAATTCGAGGCGCAGCCGACCCACGAGATTTTCCGGCCCGAATGGGTCAGCAAGCCCTACATCGGCGGCACGCATGTCGCGAAGATCACCGGTCCGGTCAATCAGGAAATCTGGACCGACGAATTCGGTCGCGTGCGCTGCGAGTTTGCCTGGGACCGCTACGGCAACAGCGACGAGAACAGTTCCTGCTGGATTCGCGTCGCCAATTTTGCGTCGGGGAGCCGCTTCGGCAACACGCACCTGCCGCGCATCGGACAGGAGGTGGTTGTGGCCTACCTGGGCGGCGATCCGGATCGGCCGATCATCGTCGGGGTGGTGAACAATCAGGAAAATCTACCGGCGTGGAACCTGCCGGGTCAGCACGCGCTGTCCGGCTACCAGAGTAAAGAGCTATTCGGCGAAGGCCGCAACCAAACGCTCTATGACGACACGCAGGGCCAGCAGCAGGTGCAGGTCGCCTCGGCCCACCAGAACAGCCTGTTGGCGCTCGGCCACAACGTCCGCGTGAACGATTGGCAGGGGCGCAGGGAAAAGCGCGGCGAGGGCTTCGAGTTGCGCACCGATGGCAAGGGGGCCATCCGCGCAGACGGGATGCTGATCACCACCGAGGCCCGAGGCAAGGCAGACGGCCATGTGCTGGCAATGCAGGAAACGATCCGGCGGCTGGAACAGGCATTGGCCGAAGCCCGCAACGTGCTGGAGGCCAGCGTGGCGGCACTTGCGCAGACCGATGAACAGAAGCATGTGGCGCAGGCCATTGCCGAACAGAACGACGCCATCAAGGGTACAGGCGAAGCGCTGGGCGAACTGTCACAGCCGATGATGGTCATGGCGAGTCCTGCCGGGATCGCCAGTACGACACCGAAGACCACGCACCTGCACAGCGGCGACCATACGGCGCTGACCACGGGCAAGCATTTGTCCATTTCGGCGGGTCACAGCATTGTCGGCAGCGCGGCCAAAGGTGTCTCGCTGTGCGGCCATACCGAAGACGTGAAGCTGATCGCCTGCAAGGGAAAAGTCGCGGTGCAGGCGCAAGACAACGAAATGGAAGTCGTGGCGCGCGACACCCTGAAGGTCACCAGCACCGAAGGCAGGATCGAAGTCACCGCCGCCAAGGAGATCGTGTTCAACGTTGGAGGCACTTACTACCGCATGACGCCCAACGGCATCGAGAGCGGCACCAGTGGCGCATGGACGGTGCACGCGGGCAGCAAGCAATTGACCGGCCCGAAGACTGCCAGCGTGCCGATGCCGAGCTTCGGCAAAGGTTACGAGGGCTTCTACAAGCTGCATTGGGATGGCACCGACCACCTTGCACCGTACCAGCCTTACCGCATTACGCGCGCCGATGGCAGCCTCATCGAAGGCGTGACCAATGCGGACGGGGAGACTGCGCTCAAGCTGGCCGAGTTCGGCGAAACCGTAAAGATTGAAATTCTATAAGACAGCTTATGGCGACCCATTCCGCACGTCCTTCGCAAAAGCCGCTTGCCAGAACGCCCGCGCGGCCCGCGCCGAATCCGGAGTTGACCCTCAAGCCGGGCGGCGCGGTGTGCAAGGTGGTGCTGCCGCTGCGCCCATTGCGCATCTATTTCCAACTGTTTCCGGGTATCTCCCGCACTGAGGCCGAGCGCGGGTTGGCTGGCCTCAGCTACAAAGTGCGCATCCCTGGGCAATCGGACAGCGAAGGCACGACCGGGGCCAACGGCCAGATTCTCTTGCCGGGCCTGCAACCTGGCATCACAGGCGAACTGGAGATTCTTGGCACGCTGATCCAGTTGACCGCGCGTGACTACAGCGATGACGAGAAGACCGACGGCACGACGACGATGGGCATCCAGGGTGCCAAGCGTCGCCTGATGGTGCTGGGTTACTACGACAAGCCCTATCGGTCCGTACGTCCCGGGCAAGTGGCTGTGTCGCAGATTCCCGATGACAAGCTGGACCACATCGAAATCGAGGACGCGATCCTGCGCTTTCAGGTGGACAGCGGCTTTGAGCCCAATGGCGAAATTGAGCGGCACGAACTCGCTGGTAGCAAGATCGATCCGTCGCAGGCCTTTGGCTTTCACCGCGACCTCACTGGCTCGAACGTCAAGCGGTTTCACCCCGACTTCGTCGCCAAGCTGGCAGCGGGCGGCGGCAGCGCCCCTCCGGGCACCATGGAGCCATGTACCGTCCCGCCCCCGCCACGACCGAAAGACAAAGGCACAGCCGGATCCGCCACGCCGGGACCGTCGCCAAAACCGCTGGCACGCGAAATCTACGATGGACACCGGTTTGTACCGGTGCGTTTCGTGCGGTACAACGAATCGACCACCTTTCATCCGGGCAGGCCCGAACTGGACGAGCGCGGCTACCGGGAGCATGACGGGCCAATTGTGAGCCTGATGGCTGGACAGAGAATTGACCTGTTGCTGCTGCGCCTGCATGTCGGGGCAAGCGTGCCGCTGAGCTTCGTCAGCACGGATGAAAGCGCGGTGAAGATCAGTCAGGTGACGGGTGACCTGATCGAGCTGACGGGCATCGCTGGTCTGCGCAACAAAGCGGAAGGAGCGACGGCCGCAATTGAAGTGCGCTATGGCAGTCCCAGCGGGCCGCTACTACATACCCTGGCTGTGCAGGTCTACGCGCCCATCAACGTTGCTGTGGCGGTGCATTTCGTGTCCATTGGGCAGGCCGGCAAGCCGGAGATTCCACGGGTTGCCCCGTCCCTTCAGCGTCCAAGGCTTGGACCCATCTTCGACAAGATCAATGACATCTGGCGGGCAGCGGGGGTTCGCTTTGAGGTCAAGCAATGGCTGAATGACACCATCGACCTGACGCAAGCAGGGGCGATGACCGTCAGGCCTGCCAAGAACGGGCAACCTGCAGTGAACGAGTTCCCCGCGGTGACCAATCTGAATCGCAAGGCGAAGCATCTGAACATGTATGTGGTGGAATCCACAATCGGTAGTGGCATTGGCTGGGGGCTTTGCAATACCGCCCTGGTGGCCGCCGAGCAGATGCATGGCGGCCTGCCTTCCAGTCAGGATCAGCTCATCCAGACTTTCGCCCACGAGATCGGGCATTTTCTCGGACTATCGCACCCCGCAACGCATAACCCCGAGGGGGACGATGTTCACGTGCAAATTCAGGGCAGGGATGAACGCCACAACCTGGAGGATTTCTGGTCTCGCCGGATGCTGATGTATGTCTATATCGGTTTGAACGGCATCGGTCCACTGGACGCCAGTACCCGGCAACGAGGACGGCAACAGGATGTTGGCAATGGCTGGCATGTGGGCGGCAAGATGCTGTGCTGCAAGACGGTGCCGAAGGTCGTGTCCTCTTCGAGATTTTCTGAAATTGTCATGGCACGCGGGATCGCACTACTCAACAAGTCTGAATCGTCAACGGAGAAGAAAACGGCATGGTCACCACCGTCCGACAACGCTGGGCAAGGCGTTTTTGCCTGAGTCTGCTGCTCACCTCCACCGTAGCGGTACCACGGGTGTGTGCTGCGCAAGATCAAGTCATACAGGAGCAAACGAATATGCCTGGCCTGGCACAAATGATCGACCACGAGCAGTGGGATGAAGCTTATGCCTATGTTCGTCGGCAACAGAACGCCATCGTGCCGGAAGTCCGCGCCATCGTGAGCGACCCAAGAACGAGCAGTACCGCGATGGAAATTGCCTACGGTTTTCTGCGGAAGGTTCCCACGCTTGAATCGGCGACACTACTGGCGCAAGGCTTGGGAAAAGGGGGCGGTCGAACAAGCGTATTTGGCTTGATCGAGAACCCTCGTCCTGAGGTCTATCCCATTCTCAAAGAGAAGCTCCAACCTCCAAAGGAGGAGGAAAACAAGAACCTCCTGCTCACGATGGCGCAGATCCCCGTGCCACCGGAGCAGCGCATCGCCGACCTGAAGCCCTATGTGGGAGCAAAGGACTATGGCGTGCGGGTCGGCGCGGTCTTCGGCCTCGCGCTGCTGGACGACCCCGGCAGTATGGAACTGATGACGCGTGCGCTGGGTGCGGGTGACCGCGACGGGAAAATGGTCCCGCTCATGATCTTCTATCAGTTCCGCGCATGGCGCACGCCGAAATTTGTGCCGGTGCTGATTCCCGTGCTGAACGACCCCATGCCGATCAAGGATATCGGACTGCGCCGCTATAACGCGGATGGCAGCGAGTCGGCCATGACACCCCAAGAACTGCGCTATCTACGCGCCCGCGACTACGCGCTGAACATCATTGTCAAGACGCTGAAAATCGACGTGCCGTTCAAGATCGAGGACGACGTGACCTATTCCAAGGAGCAACGCGAACTGGTCAAGCAGAAGCTGCGTGATTTGGGTTACACGGTGACCGATGAGCCCCATCCGGTCACGAACGGAGTGTAAGCAAGATGGCCGACATGGACCCGCAAGGTATCCCCTCGCCCGAGCCGGACAACAAACCAGCAGCCGGTAGCGATTCGCAGCCGACGTCTCGCTGGATGCCGCCGCAGCGAATTTTTGAGCAGCGTCTCGCCGATGTGCAGCGTGCCCGGAATCCAATCTTGGAGGCATCAGGGCGCTTGGTTCGTTGTCTCTGCGACCTACCGGAGCGGTTGGCTCCGGCGGAAACGGAACGTCTGCGCGAGTTGATCAACGAAGAGCTGGACACGTTCAAGGCACTGGTCGAGCGCGCCAACGTCAAGCGCGAACATGTCATTGCCTCGCACTATGCCATCTGCACGGCGTTGGACGACGTAGTCTTGCAGCAAGAATGGGGGCAGGGCTGGTGGGCCAGCCACAGTCTGCTGGTTCAACACCACCAGGACAATCTGGGCGGCGAGAAGGTATATCAAGTGCTGGGCCGTCTGGTGGAATCGCCCGACGAGCATATTGCGGTCATCCACCTGATCTACCACTTGATGTCCCTGGGATTCATGGGGCGGTATCGCACGATGACCGACGGAGACCGGCAGCATCACACGATTCGGCAGCGCTTGTACGACTTGCTGTTGAAGCACTACGGCCCCGTCCCCCAAGGACTGTCGCCGCACATTGAATCCGCGCCGCCGGGGCGCTTTCCTCGTCTGTACAGTGTGTCGCCGTGGACGACGGCTGCAGTGCTTGCCGTGGTTCTCCTGGGGATGTTCGCTTGGATGAAACACGAGTTGCTGCTCAGGCAGCATGATCTGCAGCAGCAGATTGAGGCCATTGGCAGGATGACGCCGCCACCGTGGCCCCAGGCGCTGCATCTGGCCGAATTGCTCAAGGATGAGGTCGCACGTGGCGTGGTGACGGTCCACGACAACGACCGGGGCGCCACTGTTGTATTCCGGGGCGATGACATCTTCCGTGCCGGTCAGGCTGATGTGAACAAGCGACTGTTGCCAACGCTCAACAAGGTGGCCAGCGAAATCAACAAGGTGCAAGGTAAGGTGCAAGTGATTGGCCACAGCGACAACCAGCCGATCAAGAGCGTGCGCTTTCCGTCCAATCAGGTGCTATCCGAAGAACGCGCCGCCGTCGTCAGTGCTTATCTTGCAAGTCAAGGGGTCGCCAAGGGCCGGCTCGAAGCGATTGGCAAGGGGGATAGCGAACCCGTTGGCGATAACAAGACCATCGCTGGTCGCGCTGCAAACCGGCGTGTCGAAGTGGTGGTAACCCAATAGTCGAATAGTCGAATAGTTGCAAAGCCAATCCAAATGCCAAGGAAACTCATCAAGAAAGGCGATAAGACCACGCATGGCGGCGAAGTCATCAGTGGGTCCGCCAGCGATTTGCTGGACGGCCAGCCAATGGCGCGCCTGGGTGATCTCGTCAGTTGCCCGCTGATCTACCCGGATGGCCGGCCGCACGGCACTAACAAGATCGTGGAGACGAGCTCCGGGCTAACGGTCGAAGGCGGCGTCGTGGCTTGCGAGGGGGACCGCACAGCGTGTGGCTGCCAGTTGATTGCGAACACCGACACGAGTGCGGGGGTATAGTCAGATGCGCGATTTTTCCTGCCTGTCCTGGTCCCCTGAACTGTCTTATCTGCAGGCGGGAATGATCGCCGCCAAGGTTGCGAAGCGAGTCGTGTTGCGTGCAGACGGCGGTCTTTCCAGCATCGTGAGTGTCGGCGTGATGGAGGTTACTTATCCTGCCGAGCCGGTGACGCTGCGTTTGGACCGCGTGGCGAGCATGGACATCGGTGACCCGGCACAGGTCATTGAACACGACATGACGGGTGTGGCCGGCATGGTGTCGCACGACATTCACTTTCACGATGGCAGCCGTGCCCAATACGCCGTCAATGCGCATGGGAAAATCGTGGCGTTCGAAGCAAAATCGATCGCGCTGGAGATCAGCGCAGACAACCACGTAAAGCTGATATCGGCACCTGTGCCATCCTGGGCGGCCAAGCTGCACGCACGTCTCGATGCACTCAAGACCTTGCGCCTTGCTTTGCTGGCCGGGGGCATGCTGGCGCTCGGCCTGCTGCTCGGCTGGTTTCTGCCGGCGTGGCTGGCTGTGTCGAATCCCTTTGCCTTGGGGTGCCTGCTGATCATCGGGTTGGCGTTGGGCGCGGCAGGATTCGCCTGGCGCATTCCTCGCAGCCTGCCTGTCGCACTTGGCGTCTGCAACGCCATTGCATTGCCCCTCGTGTGGGTGCTGTTTCAGCTACGGCCGCTAGCCCCTGGGTTACCTAGCCCAACGATTCACCGCGATGCGGCGGTCTTGTTTTCCTTGGAATTCGTCGTGCTGGCGGGTCTGATACTGACGATTCTGCACTACCGTAGACATGCACCTGCGACCGTTCATGTTGTGCACCGGATCGACGGCAGGTATCTGGTCGAACAAGAGTCATCCTGTCTACTTGGCATCAGGCTGAATGGCGAAACATTTTGAGGCGCGCATGATAGTGCCGGTCGATTTATACCCCTCAGGGACTTTTTTAGGCGAGCGCGCCGGGTATCAGCGAGGTGATAAGGGGATGATCTACATCTACGCGCGACCTTTGATCCGCCTATCGCGTTTTGAGTGCGCGCGCAGTGTGGCGGGGCCGGGGTAGGGGGCTTGCTTCGGTTGGGCGCGTGGCGTTCTTGCGGGCTCGGGG
>NZ_JBXASU010000158.1:0-9649 GCF_058809705.1 Cupriavidus sp. MPR-AND1C
CCGGCCAGCCGAAGCCCGCCCCGGGGGAAACCGGTTCGAAAATAAGTCATTAAGGTTGCGCCGGGCACTCGCCCGGGCCGTTGCCGGCAAACCTGGCGCAATGCGCCGCCCATGCCACAAATACCGCATCCGCGCGCGCCGCCTGTGCCAGCCCCCGAAGCGTACTCGTGGCGTCACCTGGGCCATTGCGGGAATTCGGGTGGAAAACGAGGCCTATTCGCCGGATTGTCGGCACCCGCCTTGGATGATCATCGATACCGTGCCGAATCTGGGATGCCGCTTACCTTTGCGCGCCCGGTCCGGACCCGAATCTCATCAACTATCGCGGGGAGTACGCGTGTTTTGTCAGCAGCGTGATCTTAGCCATGCCGAAGCCAGGGTTAGCCAGGCCAGCCGGGGTGGACAGGGCAGCCAGAGCGGCGCCCGCCATCCGGCCCAGCCGATCCTGACCCATGCCGGCCCGGCCGTGACGGGGGCGCGCGCATGAACGCCGTGGCAGCCCTGTCGAACAAGTCCGAGCTGTTCGAGCGACTCAAGACCAATCCGCGCCTGCCCATGATGCTGGGCGGCGCGGCGCTCGCCGCGGCCATCGCGGTGGGTGTGCTTTGGTCGCGTGCGCCGGACTACAAGGTGCTCTACAGCAATCTGTCCGAGCGCGACGGCGGTGCCGTCATCGCCTCCCTGCAGCAGATGAACGTGCCGTACAAGTTCGCCGAAGGCGGCGGTGCGGTGATGGTGCCCTCCGAGAAAGTCCACGAAACGCGGCTGCGCCTGGCTTCGCAAGGCTTGCCCAAGAGCGGCACCACGGGCATGGAACTGATGGACACGCAGAAGTTCGGCATCAGCCAGTTTGCCGAACAGGTCAACTACCAGCGCGGCCTGGAAGGCGAGCTGGCCCGCTCCATCGAATCGATTGCCGCCGTGCAGTCGGCGCGCGTGCACCTGGCCATTCCCAAGCCGACGCTGTTCGTGCGCGAACGCCAGAAGCCGACCGCCTCGATCGTGCTGCAACTCTACCCGGGCCGCGCCATCGATGACGGCCAGGTCGCCGCGATCGGCCACCTGGTTTCGTCCAGCGTGCCGGAGCTCACGCCCAAGGCCATCTCCATCGTCGACCAGCACGGCAACCTGCTATCCGGCAGCGGCACCAACGAGCGCATGCTCGACGCCGGCCAGATCAAGTACGTGCAGGCGCTGGAGCGCAACTACGCGCAGCGCGTGGAGGCCATCCTGGCACCGATCCTCGGGCAGGACAACGTGAAAGCGCAGGTGACCGCCGACGTGGACTTCTCCATCGTCGAGCACACGGACGAGTCCTACAAGCCGAACCAGGACCCGACCCGCGCCGCCATTCGCAGCCAGCAATCGAGCGAATCGAGCCAGCAAGGCGCGGCGCCGGTCGGCGGCGTGCCTGGCGCGCTGTCCAACCAGCCGCCGGCACCGGCCACGGCACCGATCGCCACGGCCCAGCCGCCGCGTCCGGGCCAACCGAACCAGCCGGGGCAGCAGCCCGGCCAGCAAGGCCAGGCCGCGGGCCAGGCCCAGGGCGGCGCCACCGCCACGGCCCAGACCGGCCCGAGCAGCAACCGCCACGACTCCACCACCAACTACGAGCTCGACCGTACCGTGCGCCATGTGCAGCAGGCACCGGGCGGCGTGAAGCGCCTGTCGGTCGCCGTGGTGGTCAACTACCGTCAAAAGGCGGGCGCCAACGGCAAGGTGGTGTCTGAAGCCCTGCCCGCCGCGCAGCTCGCCCAGATCGAGAACCTGACCAAGGAAGCCATGGGCTTCTCGGCCGACCGGGGCGACTCGCTCAATGTGGTCAACAGCCCGTTCACCGTGGACAACGACATCAAGCCGGAACTGCCGCTGTGGAAGCAGCCGGAAATGATCGCCCTGGCCAAGACCGCCGCCGGCTACCTGCTGCTGGCACTGCTGGCGCTGTTCGTGTGGTTCAAGGTAGCGCGTCCAGTGCTGCGCAAGTACACCGCGCCGCCCCCGCCGCCGCCACAGGAAAGGTCAGCCGACAACGAAGCCATTTTGTTGCCGCCTGAAGAGCCGGCGAATCCGGAAGTCCTGCGGCTTGCCGCTAAATATGAAAGCGATCTCGCCCTGGTGCGTGACGCCGCGCAGCGCGACCCGCGCCTGGTTGCTAGTGTGATCAAAAACTGGATGGCTAGCGATGACCGATGAAGGATTGCAGAAGAGCGCCATCCTGATGATGTCGCTCGGTGAAGACGCCGCAGCAGAAGTATTCAAGCACCTTGGCCCCCGCGAAGTGCAGAGCCTGGGCTCGGCCATGGCCACGCTCAACTCGGTGACACGCGAGCAGATGTCCGCCGTGCTGGCCGAGTTCCGCCAGGAGACCGAGCAGTATCTCGCGCTGAACGTGGATTCGAGCGCCTTCATCCGCAGCGTGCTGAACAAGGCGCTGGGCGAGGAGCGCGCGGTATCGGTGATCGAGGACATCCTCGAGTCCCGCGACCCGGGCGCCGGCATCGATTCGCTGAACTGGATGGATTCCACTTCGGTGGCAGAACTGATCCGCGACGAACACCCGCAGATCATCGCCACCATCCTGATCCACCTGGACCGGCAGAAGTCGTCCGAGATCATCGGCATGTTCACCGAGCGCCTGCGCCAGGACGTGATCCTGCGGATCGCCACCTTCGGCGGCGTGCAGCCTGGCGCCCTGCAGGAACTGACCGACGTGCTGACCAAGCTGCTCGCGGGCCAGAGCCTCAAGCGCAGCCGCATGGGCGGTGTGCGTACGGCGGCCGAGATCATCAACCTGATGAGCACGGCTCACGAAGAAGCGGTGATCGAAGGCGTGCGCCTGCACGACGGCGACCTCGCGCAGAAGATCATCGACGAGATGTTCCTGTTCGAGAACCTGATGGAAGTCGACGATCGCGGCATCCAGCGCGTGCTCAAGGAAGTGGCCACCGAATCGCTCATCGTCGCGCTCAAGGGCGCGCCGGTGGAGTTGCGCGACAAGTTCATCCGCAACATGTCGACCCGCGCTGGCGAAATGCTGCGCGAAGACCTCGAAGCGCTGGGCCCGGTACGGGTCTCGCAAGTCGAGGCCGAGCAGAAGAACATCCTCCAGGTGGTACGACGCCTGGCCGAAGCCGGCGAAGTTGTAATCGGTGGTGGCGACGATGCCTACGTCTGAACGTGCCCTGCGCCAGTTCCGGGGCCTTGCCTCGGACAGCGATTTTGTCGATGGTCGCGGCGAGCTTCGCGGCGATCTCGCCAGCGATGCCGGCGACGGCCGCGCGGCGGGCAACCGCGGCGCGCCGCGGCAGGCCGGCTTCGAGAGCTTTACCGCGCCGGCGGGGCGCGCCCCGCAGAAAAACGGCTGGCAGCGCTGGCAAATGGTCTCGCTGGATCCGCGCAAGGCCGCACCCGCTCCGGCGGAGTTCATGCCGCTGGAGCCCGCACCGCCCCCCATCGACTTTGCCGCGCTCGACGCCATGCGTGAAGGCGCGCGCAAGGAAGGCTACGCCCAGGGCTATACCCAGGGCCAGACCCAGGGCTACGGCGACGGTCACCGCGAAGGCTATGCGCGCGGCCTGGAAGGCGCACGCACCGAAGCCGCCCACCTGCAGCAACTGGCCGCCACCTTCAGCCACGCGCTTGGCCGCGTTGACGAAGAAGTGGCCCAGACCCTGATTTCACTGGCGCTGGATGTGGCGCGCCAGCTCGTGCAGCAAGCCGTGCAGGCCGATCCCGCCGTGCTGCTGCCAGCGGTACGCGAACTGCTCGCGGCCGAGCCGGCGCTGTCCGGCTCGCCCTGCCTGCTGCTCAATCCCGACGATGTCACTCTGGTGGAAACCCACCTGACTGGCGAGCTCCAGGCCGCCGGCTGGAGCGTGCGCGCCGACGCAGCCATCGCGCGCGGCGGCTGCGTCGCGAGTGCCGCCAGTGGCGAGCTCGATGCCACGCTGTCCACGCGCTGGAGCCGCGTGGTCAAGGCGCTCGGCCGTGACGACCCGTGGGAGCCGCCGCATGCCTGATACCTCGGCCAATACCTCGGTGAATACGGATTTCACCGCCGGCCTGCATGGCCAGCGCTGGCGCAATGCGCTCACCGCGGCCTCGGCCGGCATTGCCGAGATCGACAGCAAGCGCAGCTGCGGCCGCCTGACCCGTGCCGCCGGCCTGGTGCTGGAAGCCGTAGGCCTGCGCCTGCCGGTCGGCAGCGATTGCCTGATCGAGCTGCCGGGTGGCCAGTTGCACGGCAAGAACACCGGCCCGCGCCTGGCCGAGGCAGAAGTCGTTGGCTTCGGCGCCGACCGGCTCTACCTGATGCCGCAATCCGACGTGGTGGGCCTGGTGCCCGGCGCGCGCGTCTATCCGCTAGAGCCGACGCCGCTGCCTAGCGGCGACACCGCCCCGCGCGAGCCGGGCTCGAAGCGCCTGCCGGTGGGCGAAGGCCTGCTCGGGCGCGTGCTCGATGCCGCCGGGCGTCCGCTGGACGGCCTGGGCCCCATCACCGCTGCCACGGAAGTCACGCTCGGCGGCACGCAGATCAACCCGTTGTCGCGCGCGCCCATCGAGACTGTGCTCGACGTGGGCGTGCGTGCCATCAACGGCATGCTCACCGTGGGCCGCGGCCAGCGCATGGGACTGTTCGCCGGCTCCGGCGTGGGCAAGAGCGTGTTGCTGGGCATGATGGCGCGCTATACCAGCGCGGAAGTGATCGTGGTCGGCCTGATCGGCGAGCGCGGCCGCGAAGTGAAGGACTTCATCGAGAACATCCTGGGCCCGGAAGGGCGCGCGCGCTCCGTGGTGGTGGCGGCACCGGCCGACACCTCGCCGCTGCTGCGCATGCAGGGCGCCTCCTACGCCACGCGCCTGGCCGAGTACTTCCGCGACCAGGGCCGCCACGTGCTGCTGATCATGGACTCGCTCACGCGTTACGCCATGGCCCAGCGCGAGATCGCCCTGGCCATCGGCGAGCCGCCCGCCACCAAGGGCTATCCGCCCTCGGTGTTCGCCAAGCTCCCCACGCTGGTGGAGCGTACCGGCAACGGCGCCGAAGGCGGTGGATCGATCACGGCCTTCTACACGGTGCTGACCGAAGGCGACGACCAGCAGGACCCGATCGCGGATTCCGCGCGCGCCATCCTGGACGGCCACATTGTGCTGTCGCGCAGCCTGGCGGAATCCGGCCACTACCCCGCCATCGATGTGGAAGCCTCGATCAGCCGGGCCATGACGGCGCTGATCGAGCCGCCGCAGTTCGCCTCGGTGCGGCGCTTCAAGCAATTGATGTCGCGCTACCAGCGCAACCGCGACCTGATCAGCGTGGGCGCGTACGTGCCGGGCAACGATCCGGAGCTGGATCTGGCCATCCACCTGCATCCGCAGATGGAGGCCTTCCTGCAGCAAGACATCCATGAGCGCGCCGGCTACGACGCCTCGATCGGCCAGTTGCATAGTCTCTTCCAACGGAGTGAACATGGCTAAGCCATCTGCATTGAATACCTTGGCCGACCTGGCCCAGAACGATACGGATGCCGCCGCGCGCGAGCTGGGCCGGCTGCAAGGCCTGCGCAACCAGGCGGAGCAGCAACTGGCCGCGCTCACGCAGTACCGGCAGGAATACCGCGAACGCATGCAAGCCATCGCGCAGGACGGCATGACTTCCACCCGCTGGCAGGACTTTGCACAGTTCCTGGCCTCGCTCGATACCGCCATCCGCCAGCAGACCGAAGCGCTGGCCCGGGCCGAAGCCCAGTTGCTCGCTGGCCGCGCCAACTGGCAGCAGCAAAAGCGCCGCCAGAGTTCCTTCGACACGCTCATTACCCGCGCGGATACGCGCGAGCAGATTGCCAGCATGCGCCGCGAGCAACGCGACACCGACGAATACGCAGCCCGCGCCGCCCGCCTGCAAGTTGCAGGCCGCCATCGCTAAGCCGCCCAGACAGACCGAGCCCCAACATGATCGATATCAGCCAGATTGTCAGCAATGCCGCCACGGCCGCCTCTTCGCGCAGCACCAGCAACACCAGCAGTGCCGACGCGCAGCAGCAAGGGTTCGGCGATGCGCTGGCGCGCGCCCGAAACGACGAGCGCACCAGCAGCGATGGCAACGCCGGCAACGCAAGCAGCAACAACAACACCGGCGACGCGTCCACACGCAACGACGCCGGCGGCCAGAACGCCAACGCCGCCAATCAAGGCACGCAAGCCAGCACGATAGCCACCAAGCCGTCGCGCCGCCAGGACAAGGACGGCAAGACCTCCGAGGACCAGGCCGCGGATCCCACCGCGCAGTCTGCCGCCGCCGCGCTGGCCGCCCTGCTCGCGCCGCAACCGGCCCAGCCAGCACAGCCTGCCGCGCTGGCAGCAGGCGGCGCGCTGCCAGGCTCGGCCGGACTGCCCGGCACTGCTGCCCTGGGCGCGCAAGCTGGCTTGAAGGACATGATGGATCCGGCGCTCGCCAGTGCCGCAGCCGCTACGCCCAACGCGGCCGCACCAGCAACCTCGGCCGCCGCCGATACGCTGGCCACCATCGCATCCCAGCGCGCCGCGCTGCAGGCCGTGCCGCAAACCGCGGCCGGCACCCAGGCGGCAACCACGGACAAGCCCGGCACCGACGCCACCAAGGCCGCGCCGGACCTGGCCGCCAGCCTCAAGGCCGCCATGGCCGGCCAGCAAGGCGGCAATGGCCAGGCCTCCTCCGGGCAGCAGGACGCCTCGCTCGGCCAGCCGTACAAGGCCCCGCTGCAGCTTGGCGATGCCGGCAAGAACAACGCGCCCGCGGCAACCGCCGCCGCGCCGGCCAACCCGATGCAACTGGCGGCGGCCATGCGCGCCGCCGAGCCGGACAGCACCGAAGCCACACCCGCCGCCACACCGCTGATGGCGGCCGGCAACATGGCCCCGAGCCAGGCGCCGACCTCCAGCGGCCTGTCGCCGACCACCTCGCTGCCGATCGCACCGCCCGTGGGTGATGGCCAGTGGCCGCAAGCGCTGGGCCAGCAGATGGTGCGCCTGTCGACCCAAGGCAACCACACCGCCGAGCTGCAGCTCAATCCGCCCGACCTCGGCCCGCTCAAGGTCGTGCTCAACGTCGTCAACGACCAGGCCCAGGCCCAGTTCGTCTCGCCGCACGCCGCCGTGCGCGCCGCGGTCGAAGCCGCGCTGCCGCAACTGCGCACCGCACTGGCCGACAACGGCATCCAGCTGGGCCAGACCTCGGTGGGCGCCGACGGCTTTGCCGGCCAGGCCGGCAACGGCCAACAGCAGCAACGCCAGCCGGGCAACGCGCAGAATGGCTTCGGCACGCTGGCAGGCATGCCGGCAGCCCCGGTCAATGCCGGCCCCGTGGCCCCCGTGGCACGCACCCTCGCACGCGGCGAGGTCGACACCTTCGCCTGACCGCCCGGGCGCGATGGAGGCTCGGGCGCACACGCCCGGGCATGCTACGCGGCCAAGCGCATTCGCGCTTACCATGTCGTTTTAGAGCAGGGCCGCAGCCACCAGGGCTGGCGCGCCCCGCCCGCCAAGACGCCATGACCTTTGACCTGTTCGATTCCCTCCCCCAGGACGCCCCCCGCGCCGAGCCCATCGTGCCCGGCGCTGTGGTGCTGCGCGGCTTCGCACGGGAGCATGAACAAACCCTGCTGGATAATGTGCGCGCCGTTGCCTCGCAAGCGCCGTGGCGGCACCTTGTCACGCCGGGCGGCCAGCGCATGTCGGTGGCCATGACCAACTGCGGCCAGTTTGGCTGGGTTTCGGATGTCACCGGCTACCGCTACGAAGCGGCCGATCCCCTCAGCGGCCAGCCTTGGCCCGCCATGCCGGATGCCTTCCTGGCGCTGGCGCGCGATGCGGCCGCCGCGGCCGGCTTTGCCGATTTCCGGCCGGACGCGTGCCTGCTCAACCGCTATGCGCCAGGCACCCGGCTATCCCTGCACCAGGACCGCGATGAGCTCGACCTGCGCGCGCCCATCGTCTCGGTGTCGCTTGGCCTGCCGGCCGTGTTCCTGTTCGGCGGCCTTGCCCGCGCCGAGCGACCGCTGCGCGTGCGGCTGGCGCATGGCGATGTGGTGGTATGGGGCGGCCCGGCGAGGCTGGCGTTCCACGGCATTGCGCCGCTGGCCGACGGCGATCACGCGCTGGTGGGCCGCGAGCGGATCAACCTGACTTTGCGCAAGACGCGCTAACTGCGTGCCGGGCGCATTGGCGGGCAATCATCAACCGATCTCATCGAGCATCGCCAGCCGGCTATCGTCGGGAAACGCCTTGACGCGATACCTGGCGGGATACTGCGCCTCCGGCTCCATCAGGTCACCCAGCATGGCCAGCGCCTGCTGCCAGCCCACCACGCGCGTCTGCCCCACGCCATTGGCCGCGTCCGGCCGTACCAGGGCGATGCGATCCGCGCGCGGCAGCGAAGTCTCCACGCCGCAGGTCCAGGTGGTAAGTGAGAACGAAGTGAGCGGATCATCCTGCCGCCCATAAAGCAGGTAACTGGCCAGGAAGACATCGGCGCCGTCGCGCTCGTTCAGGCGGTCCAGGGCGGCCTTTTGCGTGTCGTATTCTTCCTTGCGGTACAGCCGCACCAGATGGGCGAGGTGCCGTGCGGCCTCCTCGCCGGCCGGAACGAAATGCGACACCTCGGTCCCCGTGGGCACAGCGTGCGCCACGCCCCCGGGCTGGTAGCGGAACATGGCCGGCGAGATCGTGCGGCCCTGGCGGGACGCCTGCAGGCTGAGCTCGACCATGTGCAGCTGCCCGGCGTCATCCTGGTCGCCCGTCACCAGCAGCACCTCTCGGGTTGGCATCATGAACACCGGACGACCACGTACCGGTACCCGCTCCAGCACATCCGGCAGCAGCGCGCGGCTGGCCTCGTAGCCGTCGCTCCAGGCGCCCTGGTAGACGCCTTGCGCGACCGGGACGAAGGCTTCGGCGGTGTGGTCGCGCAGGTTGTCGCCCGCGATCTGCAGCGCCTGGCCAAGCGTCACCTGCCAGGAGGCGCAGGGGCCATTGAGCAGCGTCGACGTGGTTTCCGGATAGTCCACCGCCAGCAGGATCACGCAATCCTCGCCGAAGGGCAGGCAGGCGACCTCAAAGGTCGACGGATCGCCTTGCGTGCGCAAGTGGTGCAGCCGGATCTCGTCGATCAGCGAGCGGCTTCGGATCAGCGGGCGGAGCATGGGCCGGGCCTCGGACAGCAAGGCCGGCGGGGCCTGCCCGCTGGAGCACAAGGTGGCCACGAAGCCATGCAGCGCCTTGCCGCGCTGCGCGCCAGGCGCCTCGCAGTATGCCCGGTAGGCGTTGTGGAGGTTGAAAAAAGCGTTGCGCCCGTGCTCCAGCCGGAACTCGTCCGCGTTGAAATCGAGGCGCCCCTCAAAGCCCTGGCGCCGGGCAGCGGCAATGAACAGCGCCGCGAAACGATCCGGCGGCGGCTTGCGCAGGAAAAGCGATTCGAAGAAGCCCATGGCGATGACAATGGCCCGGATGTTGGCCCGGATGGTAGTGCTTACACCTTACCCCATGTCCCGGCATTTCGGCATCCTCGCCGTGCTCCGCCAAGCGCCCTGCCGCGCCGTGTTGCGCTGCCATCTTTTTGCGCTATTCTTGGCGCTCGCCTCGGCGCCGGGCCGACCATCCCGCCCGTGGCCCCGCC
>NZ_JBXASU010000159.1:0-9046 GCF_058809705.1 Cupriavidus sp. MPR-AND1C
TACAATTTCCTTGCCCACCCGATGCCGGCGCCGACCCCGCCCCCCACGTCGGGCGAGCCTCAGAGACAGTTTCAGGTTCCCGGCAGGCCTGCAAACATTGAGGAAAGTGCCCTGATCGGAACCCCGGACAAATCGAGGGACAATAACAATTCGCCGCTCATCAAGCCGATCACAGACGCTGTCGTCGCGGTAATCTCGTTGCCGGCTCAGATCATTCAAGGGCTCGGAGCAATTTTTAGCAAGAGCGATTCTGCGGCAGATAAATTCTCCTTGACAGAGAACCGCGCAGTAAAGATATTTGGGGAGCGTGAAGGGCATATCCCTGATACGCCGGAAAATCGTGAATTACTTTCTAGCGTAGCCAATGACCCGGCAACAACGTTGGGATCGGACAGATTCGGGAACGTCTGGTCAGGAAAGACGTTGCCAAATGGGACGCAAGTCTGGACGCAAACTAGAAATGGTCAAATTTGGAATGGCGGAATAAATAAAACGCCACAAACGTTTAATCAAAATACAGGGCTTTCTTCACCAATTCGACCAGGATGGAAATAATGAACGAGTCAGAACTGACCATTGAGCAAGCGTATCGTGCAATGTTCTATTTTCTTGAGCATGAGTACGAGTTGACAAAGTCTGATGAGCTTGGCGGAATGCTTGGGTCCCTCTCTTGGCAGGTATGGGAGGGCGGGCACGGACCAGCTGATCCCGCAGCCTGGAAAGATTGGCTCGAAGCGGTACGAAAAGCGAAGGCTATCAGAGAGGATGCCTCGCCATCCGAATGATGAGACGGAGCAATTTCAGAATACACCGAGCGAGGTCCAATCGTCTGATTGGATGGTATTCGCAGATCGGCGATATCGGTTGCACTGAAATATGCGGGCAATGGCGGCTTCCAGGTCAACGTCAAGCAGAACACGGACCTGAAGGGAGCGGTGCTGGCCAGCACGGCTGACGCTGGCAAGAACAGCCTCACCACCGGCACGCTGACTACCAGCGATATTGAGAACAAGGCGGAGTACAGCAGTAGTTCGTCGACGATTGCCGGCAGCTTCGACAGTGGTCAGAGCCTGCTGAAGAACGGCGTGAACACCCTTGCGGCCACGGCCGCGGGGAATGCGCAAAAGGCAATCGAAGGCGATGCCGCCGGCACTACCAAGAGCGGCATTGCCAATGGCACGGTCACTATCACCAATGCCGAGGCGCAGAAGGAGAAGACTGGCAAGACGGTGGACGAAACGCTTGCCAGCTTGAATCGGGATACGGATGGCGCTAACCAGGCTCTCGATAAGATCTTTGATGCGAAGAAGGTAAAGGAGCAGCAGGAGGAGAACAAGGTCCGGGCCGAACTGGTGCAGCAGTTGGCGCCAATGGTTTATGACAAGGCAGGAGACCTTCTCAAGGGCCAGCCCACGGCGACCAAGGTGGCCGTGCACGGCCTTCTGGGCGGTCTCATGTCAATGGCGATCGGCGGCAACTTTGCAGCAGGCGCAGCAGGCGGCGCCGCCGCCAAGCTGGCAGTGGAGTCATTCGGCGCACAACTGCTTGGTATGGAGGGCGTCAGCGTAGAAGACAGAAAGTCGCTGGTGCAGCTTGCGGGCATGATCGTCGGCGGCTTGGCCGGCGGTGTTGCCGGTGGATCCAGCACTGACTTGGCTGCGGGCGGTAGCGTTGGCAAGGTTGCCACGGAAAACAACTATCTGAAGCACCAAGAGATACTCGATTTCACGAAAGCAAATCAATCCTGCACGGTAAGCGGCAACGCAGAAGCTTGCCGGGAGCGCGATCGGCTCGTCGCACTTGACAAGCAACGTGATGCAGCTCTGTCAGCCTGCGCGGGGAGCAGCAGTGCGGTTTGCACAGGTTTGCAACAAGAGGTTCGCTCCGCCCAGGCCGAGATCCTTCGTAAGCGGGACGAAACCTTTGGTACATTCGGCGTCAGTCCAGTCGACTACATTCTGCTTGCCATGAACACGGAGGCGCAGGCGGCGGGAACGATGTCGAAGGTTGATCGCCTTGTTGGCACCGCAACCGGCGCTGGGCATGCAATCGCCCAGGGACTTGCTGACATGGCAAAGCTAGCGGGCACCGTCGTGGCCTCAGGGCTGGGCGACCAGAAGGCGGGCGAAGAGTTGCGAGGCACGATTGATGGATTGGGTCGGCTTCTGGCGAATCCAACGGCCTGGGAGGCGCTGATAGCCAATGCTACGGCTGAGCAGAGAGAGAGACTCGCGTCGGCCTACGAGAAGGGCGATGCCAAGGAAATTGGGCGAATCGGCGGTGAGTTGGTTACGTATTTGCCGTTTGGTGGACCAGCTGGGGTAGTCAAGACAGCGACAACGGCGGCGGAGGAGGCCGCAGCCCTCGGAAAGGGCGTGGGGATCACTGGTGCAAAAGGGAGCCAGCCCATAGTAGGAGCTGGGGGTGCAACTGATGGTTTCAATGCAGCGCAAGGTGTCGTTGCATCTCGAATCAACGTGCGGACAGGCGATGCAGCTGTTAAAAGTAGTGGGCTTGAATATGCGTGGGCGAAGCATGGCGGTGCCTGGGGGCCAAATAAATCCGCATTCACGATTTCTAAGGATGAGTTGAAGGTTTTTTTACAAGACCCGTTGGTTGTGAAAACACCCGCATATCAATCACCAACATCTGGTAACTTCATTCGAACAGTTGATTTGGGGCGACCAGTCGGTATTGATGCAAAAATTGGAGGCCAGTCGACGAATTTCATGACAGTTATTACTGACTCAAAAGGAAATTTGGTCAACGCATTTCCAGGTAAAACTTTTTAGGCTATGTATTATTTAACTGTTTGGGATAAAGATCTGGCATCCACGGGGCAAGATGGAGCTTTGAGTCGGCTCGAAATACCGATGGATATGGCAAATTTCTTATTGGAATTGGATTCGGAGGAATTTCCTATTCTTTCGAGCTTGAGTTTCGATGATTATGATCTGATTTCCGGTGAGGGAATCGAGTCTCTTGCTCATGAGTTGATTGAAGTCGTCATAATAAATCCATCTGCTTCGGGATTGATTGATTTGATGCTGAAAAAAATTGCTGAGGCGCGCTCTTTGGGGAAAAGCATTTTGTTTGATCCGTTTAGGGGTTAGTGCTTGATTAAAAAGGAACTGTGCCTAGGGAAACGCTGACTTATTCGGTGCGGTGGCCATCATCCAAGGTGAGTTGAAACCGAAGCGG
The DNA here is from genome assembly GCF_058809705.1 of Cupriavidus sp. MPR-AND1C. Taxonomy (NCBI): domain Bacteria; kingdom Pseudomonadati; phylum Pseudomonadota; class Betaproteobacteria; order Burkholderiales; family Burkholderiaceae; genus Cupriavidus; species Cupriavidus sp. MPR-AND1C. The sequence goes on from NZ_JBXASU010000159.1 coordinate 3,202, forward strand.
AGATGGATGTATATGACTTACAGTATCCTAGGATCTATGCCTTCAAAATCACTTGCCAAATTATTTCAAGAGTCCCAAGGTCAGCCAGTAATTTTCAATGACGCGTCCGTGGTGCCGATACATCGGCTCCCTCTGGCGGCGGGGAAATGGCATGTCCGTGTAAAGCGAATATCGGCAAAAAATAGTCCGGTTCAAGGACTTAGGATAAAGGTTGATCGTGCTCACATCGCGGTCGCCGGCCAGAAACAGAAAGACATAGTTTTATGGGAAGACACTAGTCCGGATGTTGTTGATATGGAGATTTCATGCGCATCAGACACAGTCTTGAAGGCTTGGAATGTGTGGCGAATTGATGGGATTATTATGGCTTGGATCGGTAACTCTGGCATGATCGTCGAGGGCGATGGAGAAAAAATTAGGCTTCGTTGTAGCGACGGAACCTCGGAACCAGCATTTGATGATCTTATCGCATTGCTCATGATCGAATCGAAATTGATCTGGTTTGAGTAACTGTACTTGATGTGGTCAAGAATATCAGGTGTGAAAGAGGAGGGCTGGCATGGCAAATAGTATCTTTGTTCCCCTTCATGCGGTTCCATCGGGACTCAACGAAATTGTCGATTTGATTGCCTCCGGGTTCTCCGATGTAGGGTGGTCCGTGCCAAATGTATACGGTGGTAAATCGTCTGATGCCGATGAAAATTGGAAAGAAAATTTTGTTTTCGTAGAGGGCGTTGGTTCTGATGAGAAGTGTTGGGTTTCGTTTTGTGAGACAACTCCCGATGTCACGGGAGATGATAAATGGACGTGGTTGGCAGGGGTAACAACAAGAGGAAGTTGGGATTTTGCAGGCGTTGTCGCATACGCACTATGTAGTTACGCCGATTCTGTTGTCTACAATGATTCAGGTGCACTAACTGGTCAGGAGGAATATTCAGTCAAGGAGCTAAAGACTATTTTGTCCAGTGATTAAGTTTGAAATTTTACGAAACCTGGATTGAGGCGCGTGAAGGGTATTTCGCTGATGCGTCGGAGAATCGTGTGTCGCTTTCGAGAGTGGCCGGGTAAATTCCGTGCCGTGACCTTCGTGTTCCGGGAAAATTCGTTTTATTGGAGTGTGAAAATTGGGGGTTATTGATCTTGAGGGGGTAACAATTTTAAAGAGTTAATATGGCTGCAGTAATGAGATCCGACGATGCAAAGCAAGGGCGGGAGTTGCTTGATGTTATTGAGGAGCTTGGCCCGCTAGCTTGGCAAAGATTTGAGTCAAGATATCCAATTTTCAAATTCAAAGATCAAGATCCAATAAGTGAGGATCGATCTAAGATCCCGCCTTTCACCAGTTTTAGATTTGTAGATGAAAATCCTGAAATAATATCAAAAATTAAGTCGGCTTTGGATACATTTGAGGGGGATGTCAAGTGGGTAATGGTGGGCCATTATCGGGATTCGTTTCCAGGAACCACGAATTGGATGATTTGCCCAAAACTAGTTATTGAAGTGTCCGAAGTGGCGCGAGAGGTCGGAGTTCCCGCTGAGCAGTATGTGGGGGAAAAGTATCCGGGCTTCGGGCCGTTAGCTTATGCGGATCTATGTGCCTTGGCCGAGCATTTGAAAACGGTGTTTTCGCAGGAATAGCCATTAACGTCGGCTGTGAAACTTTAGTCAGGAATTGGAAGCGTCAGAATATATTCTAGATGATGGAGTATTTTATTAAATAAGCAGGGATGGTGGATATCGAGGGTCATTAGTGGATAGTTCCATTTGCGGGATGGATTTGTGAATCTCAATTATTTCGACCACACAACGCAAGGGCGAGAATTGCTTGACTTTGTTGAAAAACTCGGTCAACTCGCTTGGAAAAAATTTGAATCCAGATATCCGGAAATTCAATTTAGAGGTCAGCAACCGAAAATGGAAGATAGGTCGGCAATGCCACCTTATACTAGTTTTCGATTTGAGAATGAAGATCCAGAGGTTATTCATAAACTTAGATTTGCAGTAGAAACATACAATGGAGAGATTGAGTGGACCATGGAAGGGCGCTCGCGAGATATGTTTCCGGGAACAACAAACTGGGTTATCTATCCAAAGAGAACATCTGAATCTCGGAAAATCGCCCTCGATGCTGATATGGTGGTTGGTCAATATATGGCACTAAACTATCCGGAGTTTGGGCCGATAGCTTACGGTGATCTTTTGGGGTTGGTTTCGCATATTCGCTCGGTATTTTCAGGGGGGTAAATGTAAGGTGATTTTCTTGTTGCATCGCTAGAAAGTAGCGGATACTCGTCCGGCTGATTATTTTTTCCTCCGGGCAGGGTGGAGAAAATTTTCGCGTGAATATTTATAGTCGCCTGATTATTGGAGGGGGATAATAAACGAGTCTGAATTGATCATTGAGCAAGCGTATCGTGCAATGTTCTGCATTGGGTATGCCGAGTGTAATCAGACGCTGGCACATAGATTTACATTAATTTCAAATTTGTCTAAAAACAAAATAATGAAGCATCTGCTCTTAATCGGTCTTTGCCTTTCCACCACCACCGCTTTCGCAGCCAGCCCGGTCCTCCTGGAAACCCCAGTCACCTACGCGCCGGGCGCCAGCGTAGTCGACCAGGTCAAATCCGAATGCCAGATCGAGAACATGCTGACGACCCGCGTCGGCGATGTACTGCGCAAGCGGAACAAGACCGGCGACGGCACGGTCGCGTCCACGGGCGATGCCAGCGGCGCGCAGGTGCTCCGGCTGCAAATCACCCACATCCTGGGTGTTGGCGGCGGTGCCTGGACTGGCCCTAAAGCTATCACTGTGACTGCCGATCTACTTGAAGGCGGCAAGGTGATCCGCAATACCAAGATCAACCGGTGGTCGGTTGGCGGGATGTGGGGTGGTTTCAAGGGGACGTGCTCCATCCTTGACCGTACCGCCGTTGCCATCGGGAAGGATCTGGGGCGTTGGGTTGCCGATCCGTCTTATGTGATCAAGGAGGAGACGCCGCCGAAGGAGGCTGCCGAGGCGGCGGCGGAAGCCGGTCCGGCTTCTGCGGTTGCTCCGGCTAGCGTGGAGTAGCGCGCTGCGGTTGTTGTCTTGTCGGGCTGGGTCGTGGGCGTTGTGCGTAACGCGGAGCGCCACCCCTTGGCCTGACGTCGTATCCGGGCGTGCTTTTCCCGGCGTTGTCAGCAAGCAAATATAAAGAAGTAAACATATGGGTCAATTCTCTCGTCTCGCCATGCTCGCACTGCCAGCCCTGCTGGCCGGTTGCACATCCGTTTCCACGCTCGCGCCGCCGCTCGGTCCGGACGATCCGTCCGCCGAGCTTTACGGAACCGGCGGCTTCAGCATGACCATTCCGCAAGTGAACCAGAAGGGCTGCTACCAGGGTGATGCCGTCTTGAACACGCAGTCCGCAGCGCAAAGCATCCGCGTGCGTGCCGCGCGTCCGCTGGTGATTGCGATTGACGGTGCATCAGGCATTCATCGCTGCCGCGATATGGTTCGGTTCAGTCCGGAGGCGGGTCACAAGTACGTCGCGCATGGCAGGCCGGGGCCGGATGAGGAGTCGGCGAAGGTTTCCATCTGGAAGCAGGCGGTGAGCGCGAACAAGCCTTACTGCCATATCGCGGTGTTTGATGAGACGGACGAGATGGACATCAAGCCGGTCCAGCTCAAACGGGTCCAGCCGCGCCAGCGGGGTTTTACCTGCATCGGTTTCGACTAATGGCGTGAGCGGTTAGCCGCGCGCGGATGCTGAACATGCCGTGACGCTTGGTCACGCACATACAAGCTTTCATGCAGATCAGAAGAAGAATGATTGCCACAATGCTTTCGGTGGCGGGTGGTGCGGGTTACACCAGCACGTCATTGCGTGCCCAGGTCCCTCCCGCCAATCCGGGTCAGGCCGCCATCCTCTCCGGCGCGGAACAGGAACAGCGCGTGCGCCAGCAGCAGGAAGCCCGCGAACGCGCCCAGGCGGTCCAGGCGCCGGGCGTGCGGGCAGCGCAGCCCTCGGCGGAGGGGTTTCCCGCGTTGCCGGTTGAGCAGCCGTGCTTTCGCATCGAGCGCTTTGTGCTTGAAGTCCCGGCAGAGCTGCCGCCCGCGCTGCATGCGCGCGGCGCGTCTGCCTTGCCGCAGGATCCGTTCGCCTTTGCCCGTGCGTGGCTGGATCACTACCAGGGGGCTTGCATCGGCAAGCAGGGCGTGGACATGCTTGCCAAGGGAGTGTCGCATGTCATCCTTGGCCGGGGCTATGTGACAACGCGCGTGTTGCTGCCCGAGCAGGATCTGAGCACCGGCACGCTGCGCATGGCGTTGATCCCCGGCGTGATCGGGCAATTGCGCTTTGCCGAGCCGGATCTCCGGGGCACGTGGAAGAGCGCGTTTCCCGCGCGCTCCGGCGATCTGCTGAACCTGCGGGACCTGGAGCAAGGGCTGGAGCAGATGAAGCGCGTGACCAGCCAGGATGTGGACATGCAGGTTGTGCCCACCAGCGTGCCGGGCCAGAGCGACGTGGTGATCGCGGTCAGGCGGACCAAGCCGTGGACGGTGGTGGCGTCGATGGACAACTCGGGCACGCGCTCCACCGGCAAGCTGCAGGGCAACCTGAGCGTGGGCATTGACAACCCGCTGGGCCTGAACGACCTGTTCAACGTGGGCTACAGCCAGGATCTGGCCTTTGGCGACCGGCGCCACGGCACGCATGGCTGGAACGGTTTCTACTCGGTGCCGTGGGGTTACTGGACGGGCACGGTGTCGGCGTATTCCAGCACCTATTACCAGCAGATTGCCGGCGTCAACCAGACCTTTGTCTCCAGCGGCAATTCGCAGACGGTGGATTTCAAGCTGCAGCGGGTGCTCAGCCGCAGCCAGAACGATGTGCTCGGGCTGCAGTTCCGGCTGTCCAAGCGCTTTGGCAAGAGCTTTATCGAGGATACGGAAATCGAGCAGCAGCGGCGCAACAACACGGTGGTGGAGGTGGGCATCACCGATCGCCACTACTTCGGCGCCGCCCAGTTCGACGGCAGCCTGGCCTACCGCCAGGGCGTGGCCGGCCTTGGCGCGCAGGCCGATACGCTGGCCGGGCTGGGCGGCCCCACCTGGCGCTACCGCATGGCCGTGCTGGATGCGAACTTGTCGGTGCCGTTCAAGCTGGCGGCGCAATCGCTGCGCTACGTCACTACCGTGCGCGGGCAGTTCACCAATGACCGGTTGTTCTATATCGACGCGCTGACCATCGGCAGCCGGTACACGGTGCGCGGCTTCGATGGCGAAAGCCTGCTGGCGGGGGAGCGCGGTTTCTACTGGCGCAATGAGCTACAGGCGCCGCTGGGCGGGAGCGGGCAGGCGCTGTACGCGGGGCTGGACTATGGGCGGGTGTTTGGTCCGTCGACCGAAGGGCTGGTGGGTACGCAACTGGCGGGCGCGGTGATCGGGCTGCGAGGCGGGCTCGGGTCGAAGCTGGGGGCGGTGTCGTATGACTTGTTTTTGGGTATGCCGGTTTATAAGCCGGCGGCGTTTCATACGGCGGGGGTGACGGCGGGGTTGCAGTTGGTGTTTCAGTATTGATGGATCGATCGGCAGAGGCTCCGGTTCAATCTCGGATTGGAACTAGAAAGCTACAGAAACTTGTCCGGAATAATTCCGATTATTTTGATGAACGTTCGTTTTCTTGTTCTGGCATTTTTGATCCTTAATACCGGGATTCATGGACCTAAGGCGAGTTAGACAGCAGCTATCCGCCGCCGGGCTATTGACGTCAACGCGGTCGCTGGGCCTGTCAGTTCTTTTGTGTGGAGGGCAGGTAATGGCTCATCGGCAATTGGACCGGTGAGCCGACATTATCTC
>NZ_JBXASU010000160.1:0-8843 GCF_058809705.1 Cupriavidus sp. MPR-AND1C
CGGGTGGGCAGGGGGCGAGAGGCAGGCCTGCCCGCAACCGCGGCGAGCGTTTAGGGCGAAGGAATAAAACAAAAAGGCCGCGCTGTCGCGCGGCCTTTTCAAGCAGTCCGAATCCCGGCTCAGGCCGTCTTCGGCTCCGCGGCGCGCAGGCGGATATGCAGTTCGCGCAGTTGCTTCTCGTCGACCGAGCTCGGGGCTTGCGTGAGCAGGTCTTGCGCGCGCTGGGTCTTGGGGAAGGCGATCACGTCGCGGATCGAATCGGCGCCGGCCATCATGGTGACGATGCGATCCAGGCCGAAGGCCAAGCCGCCGTGCGGGGGCGCGCCGTATTGCAGCGCGTCCAGCAGGTAGCCGAACTTGGCACGGGCTTCTTCCTCGCCGATCTTCAGGGCGCGGAACACCTTGCTTTGCACGTCCTCACGGAAGATCCGCACCGAGCCACCGCCCATTTCCCAGCCGTTCAGGACCATGTCGTAGGCCTTGGCGATGCACTTGCCCGGATCGGTTTCCAGGTATTGCAGGTGCTCGTCCTTGGGGCTGGTGAACGGGTGGTGCATGGCGACCCAGCGGGCATCTTCTTCGTCGTACTCGAACATCGGGAAGTCGATCACCCACAGCGGCTTCCACACGTCCTCGAACAGGCCATGGGTCTTGCCGAACTCGGAGTGGCCGATCTTCAGGCGCAGGCCGCCGATGGCGTCGTTGACGACCTTGGCCTTGTCCGCGCCGAAGAAGATGATGTCGCCGTCCTTGGCGCCGGTGCGCTTCAGGATCTCGGCGATGGCCGCGTCGTGCAGGTTCTTGACGATCGGCGATTGCAGGCCGTCGCGGCCCTTGGCCACTTCGTTGACCTTGATCCAGGCCAGGCCCTTGGCGCCATAGATGGCGACGAACTGGGTGTAGGCATCGATCTCGCTGCGCGAGATGGCGGCGCCGCCCGGCACGCACAGGCCGACCACGCGGCCGTTCTCGCTGTTGGCGGGGCCGGAGAACACCTTGAAGTCGACGTCCTTCATGGCGTCGGTCAGTTCGGTGAACTCGAGCTTGACGCGCAGGTCAGGCTTGTCCGAACCGAAGCGGGCCATGGCCTCGCGGAATTCCATCACGGGGAAGCTGGCGTCCAGGTCGACATCGATGGCGTTCTTGAACACCGTGCGCATCATGTCCTCGAACAGGTCGCGGATCTCCTGCTCGTTCAGGAACGAGGTTTCGCAGTCGATCTGCGTGAACTCGGGCTGGCGGTCGGCACGCAGGTCCTCGTCGCGGAAGCACTTGGTGATCTGGTAGTAGCGGTCGAAGCCCGACACCATCAGCATCTGCTTGAAGATCTGCGGCGATTGCGGCAGCGCGAAGAAGTGGCCCGGGTTGGTCCGCGACGGCACCAGGTAATCCCGCGCGCCTTCGGGCGTGCTCTTGCCCAGCATCGGGGTCTCGATGTCGATGAAGCCTTGCGCGTCCAGGTACTTGCGCACTTCCATGGCCACCTTGTAGCGCAGGCGCAGGTTGTACTGCATCTGCGGGCGGCGCAGGTCCAGCACGCGGTGCGTCAGGCGGGTGGTCTCGGACAGGTTGTCGTCATCGAGCTGGAACGGGGGCGTGACCGACGGGTTGAGCACGGTCAGCTCATGGCACAGTACCTCGATCTTGCCCGAGGTCAGGTTGGCGTTCTCGGTGCCGGCCGGACGGGGACGCACCTTGCCGGTGATGCGCACGCAGAACTCGTTGCGGATCTCTTCAGCGGCCTTGAACATCTCGGGACGATCGGGATCGCACACCACCTGCACCAGGCCTTCGCGGTCGCGCAGGTCGATGAAGATCACGCCACCGTGATCGCGGCGACGCTGCACCCAGCCGGTGAGAGCCACTTCTTGGCCCGACAGTTGTTCGGTCACGAGACCGCAATAGTGAGTACGCATGGAGGACATAAGAGAATTCCCGGAATAACGCGGCCGCCGATGCGGCCGGCGATCAATTTGAATGCGATGAGCCGGCGGACTCGGCGAGGGCTTCCGCCTCCTCCTCGCCGGCGCGCACCGAGCCGCTCTTGCGCGGCAGCTCGGTCGGCGCCACCACGCCCATCGAGACGATGTACTTCAGCGCGGCGTCGACGGTCATGTCGAGTTCGATGGTATCGGCCTTGGGCATCATCAGGAAGAAGCCCGAGGTCGGATTAGGCGTGGTCGGCACGTAGACGCTGACATACTCGCCCTGCAGATGATTCTGCACATCGCCGCCGGGACGGCCGGTGAGGAATGCGATGGTCCACGAACCCTCACGCGGGTACTGCACCAGCAGCGCCTTGCGAAAGGCATTACCGGACGAGGAGAGCAGCGTATCCGAGACCTGCTTGACGCTGGTGTAGATCGGCCCGACCACCGGGATATGGCGCAGCAGCGCTTCCCACCAGCGCACCAGGCGCTGGCCGATGAAGTTGTGGGCCAGCAGGCCGACCAGCAGGATGAACACCACCGTCAGGATGGCGCCCAGGCCCGGGATGCGCACCTTGAACAGCTGGACCGGCTGCCAGGCTTCAGGCAGCAGCGCCAGGCTCTGGTCCATGGTGCTGATGACCAGGTTCAACACCCACAGCGTGATGCCCAGCGGCACCAGCACCAATAGCCCGGTGAGGAACCAGGTCTTGAGGGCGGAAGTCTTCTTCGCCGGCACGATGCGTTCTGCCTTCAATGGCTGGCGACGGCACTGCCGGAACCGCCGGCAGTGCTGGTCGGCGCCGTGCTGACGGTGCTGGAGGAATCCGTGGCTGCGCCGGACGAGGCCGGTGCCGCTGCTTCGCTCTTGCCCTCGGTGGCGCTGCCCGCGGCCGCGGTGGCGGGCGCAGCGGACGTGCCACTGTTGCCACCGCGGAAATCGGTGACGTACCAGCCCGACCCCTTGAGCTGGAAGCCCGCGGCGGTCAGTTGTTTCTTGAACGTGCCCTTCGCGCCGCAGGATGTGCAGTCGGTGAGCGGGGCATCGCTCATTTTCTGCAGCACATCGCGCCCGTGGCCGCAGGCGTCGCAACGATAGGCATAGATCGGCATAGTGGCTCTCCGCAAGGAGTCTGGAACGGAAATTGGATGGAATCGCGAGGCCGCGCCGAGCGGGAAGTTGCCACTCCCGCGCGCGCACCTTGCGGTGCAAAGCCTTGAATTATAAACCGTTCTGAGAACGCCGGGCCGGCGGAAAAAGAGCAGGAAATGCCTTCGAAGCCACGCGCGACCCGCCGGATGCCCGCAACGCTCAGGCCAGATGGACTTCCTTGACGCGCGGATGGTCGTTGATCCACTGCGGCAGCAGCGAGCCGAACACCATGCCGCCAATGGAGACCAGCAGGCCGACCATCTGCGGCGGCACCGCCGCGTCGGCGAAGGCGACTTCGCAGCACAGCCAGGAAACCAACCCGAGGATGATCGCGGCAAGGCCGCCCTGGCGCGTGGCCGGCTTCCAGAACATGCCAAAGGCCAGCGGGACGAACGACGACACCAAGGTGACCTTATATGCATTTTCCACCATATGGAAAATGGACAGATGCGAGTTCAGCGCGAACAGCGTCACCAGCACGGCGAACACCAGCACCACGGCCTGCATCACGCGCAGGAAGCGGCGGTCGTCGAGATGGCGGAAATAGGGCCGCAGGATATTCTCGGCAAAGGTGACCGACGGTGCCAGCAGCGTCGCCGAGGCACAGCTCTTGATGGCGGACAGCAGCGCGCCGAAGAACATCACCTGGGCGAACATGGGCGCGTGCGTCAGGATCAGCTTGGGCAGGATCAGCTGCGAATCGGTGTTGATGTACTTCTGCACCATCTCCGGGTCGATCATGGTGGCCGAATAGGCTAGGAACATCGGGATGAAGGCAAAGCAGAAGTAAAGCACGCCGCCCAGCACCGAAGCGCGCCCGGCAATCTTCTCGGTGCGCGACGAGGTCACGCGCTGGAACACATCCTGCTGCGGGATCGATCCCAGCATCATGGTGAACAGCGCGGCCGCGAAGCCGATGATCTGGATCAGGTCCAGCGAGGGCAGGAATTCAAACTTGCCGGCCGCCGCCGCATGCGACACCACCGCGGCCACGCCGCCGGCCTGGCCGCTGACTTCATAGCCGATATACAGCATCCCGATCACGATGATGATCATCTGGATGAAGTCGGTCACCGCCACGGCCCACATGCCGCCGAACAGGGTGTACACCAGCACGCTGGCGGCCCCGATCATCATGCCGGTTTCCTGCGACAGCGCACCGTCCGAGACGGTGAAGAACACCAGCCCGAGCGCCTTGATCTGCGCGGCAACCCAGCCCAGGTAGGACATCACGATGCACAGCGTGGTCAGCACCTCGGCCAGCCGCCCGAAGCGATTGTGATAGTAATCGCCGATGGTGAGCAGGTTCATCCGGTACAGCGGGCGCGCGAAGAACAGGCCGACCAGGATCAGGCAGAGCGAGGAACCAAAAGGATCGGACACCACGCCGGACAAGCCTTCCTTGAGGAAAACCGCGGGGATGCCCAGCACCGTCTCCGAGCCGAACCATGTCGCGAACACGGTGGCGGTGACGATATAGAACGGCAGGCTGCGGCCGGCGACCGCGAAGTCGGTGGCGTTGCGCACGCGCAGCGCGGCCCACAGGCCAATGCCGACGGAGATTACCCAATAGATGATGACGAACCAGATCAGCATGCTGCTGCCCTATCCCAAAGTGCCCTTGCGGCGAGAAACCGGTTGCCGGTGAGGCGGGATTTGCGGCCAGCCTTGCCCGGAGTCCAATTCATCGGTCGGGGCCGCATGGGTGGCTGAGCTAGCCTGCGGTCGTAGCCGAATCAAAACGCGGATTATAGCGACGCCTGCGGCGCGGCGAGAAAAAAACCCGTTGCCACGCGGAAATTGCCCGGCACGGTGCAGCCCCGGCGCCACAGGTGACGCGGACTGCGCTGCGGATGCCCGCCACGGCCGCGGCGCCCCGCCATGGTGCGCAAGGCTTGCGGCTTACGCGCGGTTACACAGCTTACAAACCCTGCGTCAGCGCGCCGTGCCCGGCGCGCATTAAGGAAGCCAAGGCAGCAACATCGGGCGCCGCGCCCACGAGCCACGCTGCCGCACACGACCCAATGAGGAAAAGGAGAACACCATGTCGAACCGCCAAACCAAGATGCTCAAGACCCTGATGATTGCCGCAGGCCTGCTCGGCGCCGGCCTGGCCAGCGCCCAGACCACGGCGGTCTCGCAGGATGTGCAGCGCAACGTCAACCAGGAACAGCGCATCGAGAACGGCCTGAAATCCGGCAGCCTGAGCACGCGCGAAGCGGCCAGCCTGGAAAAGCAGACCGCACGCGTGGACCACATGGAAGCGCACGCCCTGGCCAACGGCTCGGTCTCGCCGCGCGAGCAGGCGTCGATCCAGCGTGCCGAGAACAACGTGAGCCGCGACATCGCGCACGATACGCATAACGGCATCACCGGCAACCCCGCCAGCGCGTCGTCGCAGCGCATGCAGGCCGACGTGCAGCGCAATATCAACCAAGAGCAGCGCATCAAGAAAGGCGTGGCCAACGGCTCGCTCACCAACCGCGAGGCCGGCAGCCTCGAACGCGGCCAGGCCCACGTGGATCGGCGCGAAGCGCGTGCCGGCGCCAACGGCCATGTCGGCGCGGGCGAGCAGCGCGGCATCCAGCGCGTCGAAAACCGCGACAGCCGCGCGATCTACCACGACAAGCACAACGCCCGCGTGCGCGGCTGAAGCAAAGGCTGGCGCCTGCGGCTGAACCCTGAAACCTAAGCCCTGCGGCGCCAGACCTGCCACTGCTCGCGACCGGCAAATACCGGCAGCGAGCCCGTGGCGGCCCGCGCCTGCACCAGTTCGAAGGCCGGCTCAAGCAGCGCGCGCAGTTCTGCCTCGGGGATGGCGAAAGGCGGCCCGCCGCGCGTCTCGTCCAGGAAGAAGTAGCCGGCCAGCAGCCCGCCCGGCGGCAGCAGTTGCGCCACGCGAGCGGCGTAGCCGGCCCGCATGGCTGGTGGCAAGGCGCACAGGAAGGCCCGCTCGTAAATCCACTGACAGGCAGGCTCGGGCGCGAAGGCAAAGAAATCCGCCTCGTGCACGACGGCCCCGGCCGGCCCCAGCGAGCGGCGCGCGCTGGCCACGGCCTCCGGTGAGAAATCAATGGCGGTCACCGGCCAGCCGCGCGCATGGAGCCACCCCGCTTCCCAGCCGTTGCCACAGCCCGGGATTAGCGTTGGGCACGGCGCCATCGCGCTGGCGAAGGCCTCGAAATCGGCCGGCACGCCGCCCAGGTCCCAGGGCATGAAGCCCTTCTCGAAGCGCTCATCCCAGAAAGCCGGATCCCCCGCGTTGCGCGTGGCAAAGGCTGGCGGGGCCGCAGCCTGGTTCGGCGCGTTATCGGATTTGGTCAAGCTAGCCTCCACTGCATTGCATTTCATCAACCTTGCACTCGCCACCCGGGCGATTCGGGGCACGATTCGGGGCGCATTTCGGGGCACTATCCCGTGCGTTACCAGTAGCCAACCCAGGCCAGCAGCTCGGTCAGCACCACCCCGGCGATGAATCCGCCAACCAGCAACAAGGCCGTGCCGACCAGGCGGTTGGTGCGGCGCTGCTCGGCGACCAGGGCGGCCAGCAGCTTCTCCTGCTGGCCATTGTCGACCAGGGCGCGGCGCTCGAGGAACTGGTGCGCCAGGCGCGGGAAGTCAGGCAGCATCTTGGCCCATTGCGGGGCCTCCACCTGGATGCGCTCCCAGGCGCCCTTCCAGCCGACCTGCTCGTGCATCCATTTCTCGAGGAAGGGCTTGGCGGTCTTCCACAGGTCCAGGTCCGGATCGAGCTGGCGCCCCAGCCCTTCGATATTGAGCAAGGTCTTCTGCAACAGGACCAGTTGCGGCTGGATCTCGACATTGAAGCGGCGCGAGGTCTGGAACAGGCGCATCAGCACCATGCCCAGCGAGATCTCCTTGAGCGGCTTGTCGAAATAGGGCTCGCAGCACGCCCGTACCGCGCTCTCCAGTTCCTCCACCCGCGTATGGGCCGGCACCCAGCCCGACTCCACGTGCAGCAACGCCACGCGATGGTAGTCGCGGCGGAAGAAGGCGATGAAGTTCTGCGCCAGGTAGTTCTTGTCGAACTCGGACAGCGCGCCGACGATGCCGAAGTCCAGCGCGATGTAGCGCCCAAAACTCTGCGGCGCCACCGACACCAGGATGTTGCCCGGGTGCATGTCGGCATGGAAGAACCCGTCGCGGAACACCTGCGTGAAGAAGATCTCCACGCCCTCCTCCGCCAGCAGGTGCATGTCGACGCCTGCCGCCCTGAGCGACTCGGTGCGCGAGATGGGGATCCCATGCATGCGCTCCATCACGAAGACCTCGCTGCTGCACCAGTCCCAGAACACCTCGGGCACCAGGAGCAGCTTGGTATCGGCAAAGTTGCGGCGCAGCTGGCTGGCGTTGGCGGCCTCGATCATCAGGTCGAGCTCGTCGTGCAGGTATTTGTCGAACTCGGCGACGACCTCGCGCGGCTTCAGGCGCTTGCCGTCAGCCCAGAAACGCTCAAGCCAGGCAGCCAGGTCCCGCATCAGCGCCAGGTCGCTGTCGATGACCGGCAGCATGCCCGGGCGCAGGACCTTCACCGCGACTTCGCGGCCATGGTTGGGGCCGCCCTTCAGGGTGGCAAAGTGAACCTGGGCAATGGACGCGCTGGCCACCGGCTTGTGGTCGAAGCTCTCGAACAGCGTCGCCAGTTTCCGGCCCAGCGAGCGCTCGATGATCTTGACCGCCACGACCGAATCGAACGGCGGCACCTGGTCCTGCAGCTTGGCGAGCTCGTCGGCAATGTCCTCGGGCATCAGGTCGCGCCGGGTGGAAAGCACCTGGCCGAACTTGACGAAGATCGGGCCCAGCCGGGTCAGGGCCAGGCGCAGGCGCTCGCCGCGGGGCATGTCGAGCTTGCGGCCAATGGTAATGACACGCACCAGGAAACGGATGCGGCGGCTCTTGAAGCCAGACAGCACGAGCTCGTCGAGGCCGTAGTAGAGGATGACGAAAACGATCTTGCAAAGGCGCAGGAAGCGGGTCATGCAGGTTCTTCAGTGTTGGGGCCGTGCTGCTTGGCCGGTCTGGCAATGGCTAAAGCCGTGGATGCGCAATGGAGCGGGGTCTGACGGCGGCGGGCGGCGGGCAATTCAGCGATGGGCGGACGGCAGCGTGCCAGCGCCACGCTCGGAGCGGGTGCGCTGCTCCAGCTTTTCCAGCCGCTTTTCCAGCCGGGCGAGGTCGTCGCGCAGCGCGCTCACGCCCGCGCCGAACTCGTCGAGCGCCGCGTGGCGCACCAAGGTCGGCTGCTCGTCGAGCAGGTATTCGGTCACGTTATCGACCAGCGCGCGGCCGACCCGCGTGGCCTGGGCATGCACCTGCTGCACGCCGTCCACCACCCGTTGCGCCACGCTGTCGCTCACCGGGCCGCCCAGGATGCCGCGCAATGCGCGCGACAGGTCCTCGGCCGCATCCCAGCGCAGGTTGCGGGCCAGCGTGGAGACCGTGTTGGCCAGCTCGGCATCACCCTCGATGCGCACATGCTTCATCGCCGCCGCCTGGCCGCCGCCCGCCACGTCCGAGGCCACCAGCGGCCACTGCTGCAGCGGCACGGTCAGCGTGACCGCCGGGGTTTCATCCACCGGGGCCAGCTCCGTCAGGCCCTGCCCCGTCACCTTCAATGCGAGCGTGAACGCGGCCGCGTCAAAGCGGATGATGCGGCCGGCGAAGGGCTGGAGCATGGTGGTTGCCCAGGGCTCCTGTTCCAGCAGGTGGTTCAGGGCAGTGATCGGGGGGGTGGCCAAGGG
>NZ_JBXASU010000161.1:0-8169 GCF_058809705.1 Cupriavidus sp. MPR-AND1C
CCCCCACTCCCCCGCCCGCGCCCGAACAGCGTGCGCGCCACGCGCTCGCTATCCAGCCCGAAGCTCTGTGCCGCCGCCGCGGCGATCAACCCATCCAGTTCCGTGGTCGGCGCCAGGTCGCGCCCCTGGTAAAGCGATCCCTGCGCCAGCCCCGGCCAGTCGGCCAGCACGCGCCCGCCTCTGACCCCGCCGCCCAGCAACATCGCCGCCGCGCCGGTGCCGTGATCGGTGCCGCCGGTGCCGCCGGTGCCGTTGGCAGCGGCGGTGCGCCCGAACTCCGTGGCCACCAGCACGGTGGTGCGCTCCCACGCCGGGCCCAGCCCGTCGCGCAGTGCTGCCAGCATGGTGTCCAAGGCCTTCAGGCGAGCCGCCAGGCGTGGCGCTTGCGCACTGTGCGTATCCCAGCCGCCGGTCTCGATCATGGCAATGCGCGGCCCGTCCGCGCGCGCCAGGAAGCCCGCGGCGAGACGCCCAAGGCTGGCCGGGTCCTGGCGCGCACCGGCGTCGCCTGCCAGCCCGCGTGCCTGCATGGCCGCGTTCCAGAGCGGATGCAACTGCGGATCCATCTCGTAGAGCTGCCCGACGCGTGCGAGCAGGTCATCAGGCGCTGACGGCAGTGCCGATGGCGCATAGGAGCCGACCTCCACCGGGCCGCGCAGCGCCGCCGGCACCGTGGGTGCGAAGGCGATGGCATTCTCGGGCCGCTTGGGCAGCAGGCTCACCAGCCGGTTCATCCAGCCATCCTTCACCTGGTAAGGCGCGGCGCCGCCGGTCTCCAGCACGTTCTGGCCGTCGAAGTGCGAACGCTCGCGGTAGGGCGATGCCACTGCCTGCACGAACAGCGCCTGCCCGGCGGTGTACATCCGCGCCGTTTCCGTCAGCGCGGGATGCAGCGCGAACGTGCCATCGAGCTTGGTGGCTTGCGCCGTGTCGATGGCCAGCGCGCCACGCAGGCGGGCGTAACCAGGATCGGCGTAGGGAATGACCGTGTTCAGGCCATCGGCGGCGCCGCGCTGGATGACGAAGACGAAGCGGCGATCGGAATCGACGCTGGCGAGCGTGAGGCGCGGCAACGCAAGCATGGCGGCAGCGCCGCCCGTCACGCGGAGGAAATCTCGGCGGGAAAACATGGCAATCACCTCCGTTGGAAATCGGGCGACACCAGCAGCAAGGCCAGTGCGGTCTGCGCGCTTTCGGCACGCGCGATGGCGGCAGCGGCGGGTGCCGACAACGTGCCCGCAAGCAGCTTGGGGCCGAGCTCGCGCGCGTCGATCCGGTCGCCGACGCGCGCCGCCAGCCGCTGCGCCAGCTCAACCCGGCGCACCAGCGCATCGGGCGCGGCCCAGCTTGCGGCAATGTCGTCGTAGCCCGCCGGCGAGCCCGGCCGCCAGACCGGCTGTCCGAGCTGGGTCAGCATGGGCGCGAAGTGCAGAGCGCCGGCCTCGCGCAGACCCAACCCGCGCAGGGATGAAAGGGTCCACTCCCACGGCGTCTTGAATTTTGCCGGCTCGCTGGCCCAGGCCTCGGGCGACTGCACCAGCGCGCGGTACATCTCGGGCAGCGCGCCACCGCTACGCAGGTACGCCTGCGACAAGCGCGCCACCAGCGCGGGCGGCGGCGCATCGGCAACGAAGTGGCGCACCAGCTTGGTGGCCAGGTGATTGGCCGTGGCCTCGCTCTGCGCAAGGTCATGCAGCACGGCCAGCGCCTGCGCCTCGCCCTGCTGCGGGTAGCTGCGGCCGAGGATAGTGCGGGTGCCAGGCTCATGCACGCGCGCGCGGAACTGGAAGCGCCCGGGCTCGCCGTCGTCGCGCGCGCCCAGGCCGCCGATGCTCCAGCCGGTCAGCGCACGCGCGAACTCGGTCACGTCGGCCTGCTGGTAGCCGCTGCGCACGCCGAGCGTATGCAGTTCCATGATTTCGCGCGCGAGGTTTTCGTTCAATCCGAGCTGGCGCTCGGGTGCGCGCTGCGCAGCCACCCGCGCGGCCATGCTGTCGGGGCCGATCGAGCGGACCTGGTCCAGGAAGACCTGCATGGCGGGATGGCGCTCCACCGCGACCAGCATGTCCTCGAAGCGTCCGAGCACGTGGGGACGGATCGCCTCGGCCTCGAAGGCGCCGGCCAGCGCGGCGACGGCCGGTTTCTCCACCGACACCGCAAAGTGGTTGGACCAGAAATGCACCAGCCGCTCGACGAACGGCGCTTGCGTGACCAGCGCACTGGTCACGCGCGCGTCGACGGCATCGCGATAGGCCTCGCGCGTCTCGCGCTGCAATTGCTGGCGCGCCGCGGTCTTCGCATCGGCCTGCGCCTGGCGCACCTCGCGCTGCTGGGCGCCAAACTCGCCGGCCAGCGCGGCCGTGCCCGGCTGCGCGCTCCAGGCCGCGGGCCTGGCCTCGTAGTGCTCGAACTGGCCCAGCAGCCAGCCACGCGGATCGGCTGGCAGCGGCTCGTCCGGGCGCGCGCCCAGCCCGAACCGGTTGACCGCGACAGCCGCGGCCGTCATGGCGGTGTTTGTCATGCGTTGCTCCCCTGGGAAGTGCCTGTTGGCTTTGTCGCCATTGCCACGGCAATGGCCATTGCTGTCGTGGTCGATCGCCGCATCATGGCGCCGCCTTCGCAGGCCGCGCCTGGCCGGTGCGCAGCGGGCCGCGCTGGACCAGTGCATCGGCCAGCGTCTGTCTCTGCTCGGGCGACAGCGTGGCGGCGAAATCCACCACGCTGCTTTCCAGGCGGGCACGCACCGCGGCATCGGCCTCGCGCGTGCGGGCCAATGCCGCCGCCAGCGCGTCGCGCTCGAACTGCGGCTGCCGCAGCAATTGCTCCACCTGGTGGCGTCCGTCGCGCGCGGCGTCCACGTCCGACGCCGCGGCACGGCGTGCGGCGCGCAAGCCTTGCAGGTATTGCCTGCGCTGCTCGGCCGCCAGCCCATCGGCGGCGAAACGCAGGCCGCGCGGCTGCGCGGCCGCCTGGCGCTCCACGGCGTACCAGCGATAGCCGCCGCCGCCAATCGCGCCCAGCAGGAATACGTTGACCAGCACGGAAACCGCCAGCGCCACCTTGAGCCGCTTCGGCGTACGCTCGTTCATTCCTCGCTCCCGTTATGCGCCATGCCACCGAAGCCGGTCGAGGCGTAGGGCAGATCGACAGCGGCCGGCGCCGGCACCGTGGCCAGCACGGCCGAGACCAGCAACGCGCCCGCCAAGGTGCCGGCCAGGCCGACGCCGGCCAGGCCCAGCCCGGACCACCACCACGGCGCGCGCGGCGCGGGCGCGCTCGCCACAATGCGGCGCTGCAACGCCGCCTCCGGGGCGGCCACCTGATGCGCGGCCAGCAAGCGGTCGAGCGCAGCCGCTTCGGCCAGCGCGCCGCGATGCCCGGGCGCGGCAGCCATGGCCTGGCCCGCGGTGCGCTCCCCTTCGGGCCAGCGTGCCGGATCGGCACCATAGCTCTCGGTCAGTGCGCGAAATCTCTCGGGTGTCATCGCAAATCCTCATGATGGCCGTCTTGCATGAGCAAATCGCGCAGGTTACGGCGTGCGCGAGCGAGCAAGCTTTCCAGCGCCTCGATACTGATGCCCATCAACGCGGCGGCCTCGCCATTAGGCAACTCCTGGTAATACTGCAGCACCAGCGCCTCGCGCTGGCGCGCGGGCAGCTTCGCCAGCGCCGCGCCTACGCGCGCGCCCTGCGCCGCCGCATCCAGCGCTTCCTCGGGCCCGGCCCCGGGCGCCGCCTGCTCGGGCACCGGCTCCATGGCCTGCTCGCGCGCGCCGCGCAAGCGGTCGTAGCAAAGGTTCAGCGCCACACGATGCAGCCAGGTGTCAAAGCGCGCCCGGCCGGGTTGCCAGCGCGCGGCCTGCTTCCACAACCGCATGAAGACTTCCTGCGCCACGTCTTGCGCTTCGCCGCGGTCGCCCAGCATGCGCGTAGCCAGCGCCAGCACGCGCGGCAGCTTGCGCGCGACCATCTCGCGTACCGCGGCTGCATCATGCCTGCCGATCCGCGCCAGCAGCGCATCGTCCGGATCTGTGTCGCTCAATGGGTATGGTTCCGCGTTGCCGGTTCGTCCTTCTCGCAAGCCGCGCCCCCCCTTGGGGCGGGCACGGCTTGCCTCGTCAGTACACAAAGACCGGCGCGCGATAGTGGTAATAAGCGGGTCGGGCCGGCACGATCACACAGCCAGACAAGGTGGCGGCGACAAGCGCCGCGATCAGAAGGCTTTTCATCGGTTACCCCTTGCTGTAGTGACTGCCATCGCGCTTGACGAATGCCATGCCGCTCATGGCGCCCAATGCCCTTCGACCCAGCGCCATTGCGGGCCACGCGCCACCCAATGCCCCGGCACCCAGCGGTAGCCCGCCCTGGCCGGGCGCCAATGGCCGCCCACCCAGACGTAGGCGCCATTGCGCCATCGCCAGTGGCCCGGATCCCAGACATAGCCGCCACGCGCGGGCGGCAGGACCTCCTGGCGCATCGGCGGGGGCGCCGTGGGTGCGATCACGATGGTTTGTGCGAATGCTGGCGCCAGCGCGAACGCCGCCGTCACGGCGACGCCCAGGCGGGCAAGGCTAGATGAGAGGGACATTGATCTGCGCATGAGAAGCTCCAGTCCACAATCCACAGCCTGACGCGGTTTGCGCGCAGGCTCGTCATGTCTGTCATGTCTCTTAAACGCAGGCGGGCGGAAAAAACCGTCGCGGAAAAGCGTAAGTTTTGATTACAGCGTCGGCGCGCGGCTCACGCCACCACATCGACGCCTTCCATCACCCACTGGCGGAAGGTCTGCAGCGCCGGCAGATGCTGTTTCTGCTCGGGATAGCAAAGGTAGTAGCCCTTCTTGCTCAGCACCCGCGCCGGATGCGCCACCACCAGCACGCCGGTGGCGAGTTCCTCCTCGATCAGGCAGCGCGGGATCAGCGCGATGCCAAGCCCCGACATCGCAGCCTGCGTCAGCAGCGAGAACTGGTCGAAGCGCGCACCGCTCCAAGCCTTGCGGTTCGCCACGCCAAGCTCGGCGAACCAGTCAGGCCAGGCTTCGGGTACGGTGGTGTGATGCAGCAGGGGAAAACGCAGCAGCGCCGAGGGCGCGCGCGCCATGCCTTCCGGCTCGCCGGCCAGCAGGGCCGGGCGGCACACGGGCAGCACTTCGCGGCCAGTCATGTAGTCGGCCAGGCTGCCAGGCCACATACCGTCGCCGAAGCGGATGGCGGCATCAAGGTCGGGCTGGGAAAAATCGTAGCCCTGCGCGTGCGGCACGAATTCAAGGCTGACGTCGGGATGCTTCTCGAAGAATTGCGGCAAGCGCGGAATCAGCCATTTGGCGCCCAGCGTGGGCATGCTGGCGATATGCAGGGTGCCGCCGCGGCCCTGCTTGGCGATCAGTTCCACCGTGGCAGCCTCGATCTCGGTCAGGCTCGGGCGGATGCGGTCCAGGTAGCGCTGGCCGGCATCGGTCAGCATCAGGCGCTGGCGCACGCGCTCGAACAGTTCCACGCCAAGGAAGGCCTCCAGGCTGCGCACCTGCTTGCTCACGGCACCCTGGGTGACGTGAAGCTCCCGCGCTGCGGTGGTGAAGCTGTTGTAGCGTGCGGCGGCCTCGAAGGCCTGCAATTCAGTCAGCGACGGACATAAGCGTCGCATAGATAACCCCTTACTTCACTACCAAACGGAATGATCGCACGATTTTATTTCGTTTGCGGTGTGCCTGCACGAACAAGCAGAATCAGGGAAGCCTTTCTTTTCCCCGCTTTCACCGCTTTCACCGCTTTCACCGCTTTCCTTCTCTCCTTCTCCCCTCCCTCCATTCAGGAACCGAACCATGCAACGCCGTAACATGCTCCGCCTCCTTGCCGCCGCCACTGGCGCCGCCGCCGGCCTGTCGCTGTCGGCCGCTGCCCAGGGCACGTACCCGACCAAGCCGATCTCGCTGGTTGTGCCGTTCCCGGCAGGTGGCACCACCGACATCGTGGCGCGCATCGTGGCCGACAAGCTCGGCCAGCAACTGGGCCAGACCGTGGTGGTGGACAACCGCGGAGGCGCCGGCGGCAGCATCGGTACCGGTTACCTGGCCAAGGCCGCGCCGGACGGCTACACCCTGGGCATCGCCACCGCTTCCACGCACGGCATCAACCCGGCCGTGTACCCGCGCCTGTCGTACGACGCCACCAAGGACTTCACCACCATCACCAACCTGGCTTCGGTGCCTAACGTGATGAGCATCAACCCGGCGGTGAAGGCCAACGACATGAAGGCCTTCATCGCGCTGGCCAAGGCCCAGCCGAACAAGATGGCCTACGGCTCGGCCGGCAACGGCAGCGTCTCGCACATGATGGGCGAGCTGTTCAAGATGAGCAGCAAGACCGAGCTGCTGCACGTGCCGTACAAGGGCGTGGGCCCGGCGCTCAACGATGCGCTGGCCAACCAGGTGCAGGTGCTGTTCGACAACCTGCCGTCGTCGCTGCCGTTCATCGAAGGCGGCAAGCTGCGCGCCCTGGCTGTGGCCTCGCCCAAGCGCGTGCCGGCCCTGCCCAACGTGCCGACGTTTGCCGAACTCGGCCTGCCTGAAGTCAACGACGCCGCCTGGTTTGGCCTGATCGCGCCAGCCAACCTGCCCGCCGACGTGCAAGCCAAGCTGCACGACGCCGCCGTCAAGGTACTGGCGCTGCCCGAAGTAAAGGCTAAGCTGGAGAAGCTGGGCGCGGTGCCGGTTGGCAACACGCCGGCGCAGTTCGCCGCGCAGATCAAGTCCGAAGTGGCGAAGAACAAGCGCATCGCCGCAGCAGCCAAGATCACCCTGGATTAAACGACGCACATCATGACGGAAGCAGACCGAAAGACCGGGCTCAGCCCTTACCTCCTGCAACTGCCGCAAGGCGAGAGCAGCCCGCTCTTTCTCGATTCGCCGCATAGCGCCACCAGCTACCCGGCTGATTTCCGGCCGGCGGCCGGCTTGCCCTTGCCGCTGCTGCGCCAGGCCGAAGACACCTTCGTCGACGAGCTGTACGCCGACGCTCCCGCACGCGGCATTGCGCTGCTGTGCGCGGGCTTTCCGCGCAGCTACCTCGATGCCAACCGCGGCATCGAGGAAATCGACGAAGCCGTGCTCGACGCGCCCTGGCCCGGCCCGCGCCAGGAAACCTCCAAGACCCGTCTTGGCAAGGGCCTGGTGTGGCGCGTGCTGGATACCGGCGAGGCCATCTACGACCGCAAGCTGAGCGTGGCCGAGGTGCAGGCGCGCATTACGCAGTACTACCTGCCCTACTACGCGCAACTGCAAAAGCTGGCCGACCAGGCCATCGCCACGCACGGCAGCGCCTGGCACATCAACTGCCACTCGATGCCCAGCCAGGCGGCGCAGTACGCCACCGAGCATCCCGGGCTGCAGCATCCGGACTTCGTGGTGGGCGACCGCGACGGCACCACCTGCGACACGCGCTTCACGGACCGCGTGGAAGGCGTGCTCAAGGAGATGGGCTACGACGTCTGGCGCAACCACCCCTACAAGGGCGTGGAAATCGTGCGCGTGGTGGGCCAGCCGGCGCAAAAGCGCCACAGCCTGCAGCTTGAGATCAACCGCAAGCTGTACATGGACGAAGTCGGCCTGGTGCACAACGCGGGCTTCGGCAAGCTGAAGGCAGACCTCAACGCGCTGCTGGACGACCTCAAGACCTTCGTCAAGACAATCTGAGCGGGTTCGGCGTTTTCGCATTTGAGGGCATTGAACACCGGGAGGCCCGCCGCGCATTGCGTGGCGGGCCCAACCGGCACCCGCTCTTGCCTCACACGTATCTCACTCGTGCATCACGCTTCGCGCCGCCATCCCCGGGCGGCCCGTGCCGCCGGGCAAAACACTGCCCTGCGCTGCACTCTGCTGCACATCCCGCATGCGTTCCCTTCGGGTAGAACCCTTAAGTCAGGAGATTTCGGAACTTTGCCGCATGGGTTTCCTCTATCATGGCAGACCTTTGCCAACCCCTTACGCTCCAAAGCAAGACGATCCCGTGATCCGACGAATCTCTGACCTCCTCAGCAGCCGGCTGTGTGCGCTCGCTGCTGCAGTGGCAGGTGCGATCGCCCTGGTGGGCTGCGCCGATACCCCGCTCAATGATCGCGACGCCGTGATGTCCCCCGGCATCGCCACGCCGGCAGCCGCTGCCAGCTCCGCGCC